>JADFGN010000733.1 GCA_022567695.1 Candidatus Poribacteria bacterium
ATGTCCGAGACCATTGTGCAAACAACAAACGGGGGCAAAACGTGGAAGGTTCTTCGTGGTGGTGAAGGCGGTGGCGGAGTTGGAAATGACGATACGAGCGTTTTCAACGCCGCCTACTTTTTTGACGAATCGACGGGTTGGGTAGCAGGCGTTAAGTTGAGTCCCTCCACAGGCGGTCAAGATGGTTTGATCCAAAAAACCACTGATGGTGGAAAAAATTGGGTAGATCAGCCGACAAATATTGAGGATATTATCAAAGATATCTGGTTCGTTAACGCCTCCACCGGATGGGCTGTCGCAGAGAATGGCGTTGTGCTTCACACCACCAATGGCGGCGATACGTGGGAATTGCAAACAAGCGGCACAGAGGAACATCTGATGAGTGTTCGATTCGCCGATGAGAACACGGGTTGGGCAGCTGGCGGCGGGTTAGGTGTCGCTGTTATTATTCATACGACAGATGGGGGGCAGACGTGGGAAACGCAAGACGTAGGCGATCCCATATTGAGTAAAATTCCTATCAATGATGTTTTCATCTTGGACGGAAAACACGCTTGGGTTACGGGTAATAATGGTATGGTGATGGCTTACAAAGTCGGAAATTGAGTCTACCTATGTGGCTGAGATCGCCGCAACACGATTTGCAAAGGGAGGAAAGGATAACTGAATGAATTTCGCAGAACGCATGAGTCTTTTGGGCACTGAGTCCGCATTTGAAGTGCTTGCCAAAGCGAAAAACCTAGAAGCACAGGGTCGAAATATCATCCATCTTGAAATTGGCCAGCCTGATTTCACCACGCCGATGAATGTTTGTGAAGCTGCATTTAAGGCGATGAAGGACGGACATACAGGATACGGTCCAGCCGCCGGATTGCTGGAGTTTCGTGAGGTTGTAGCTGAGCATATATCAGAAACGAGGGGCGTTGACATTCATCCAGATGAAGTGGCTGTAACGCCCGGTGCAAAACCGATTATGTTTTTCACGATTCTAGCACTGATTGATGAAGGGGACGAGGTCATCTATCCCGAGCCGGGCTTCCCCATTTATGAATCGGTCATTGACTTTATTGGTGGCAAAGCGATACCGCTTCGTTTGCGCGAAGAGGTTAATTTCCGCTTTCACATTGAAGACCTTGTCGATGCCATTTCGAGTCGGACGAAGCTATTGATTATCAACTCCCCTCAAAATCCGACAGGGGGTATCTTAGAAAAGGACGACCTTGATACGATTGCCGAGTTAGCAGTCAAGCACGATTTTTACGTCCTCACCGATGAAGTCTATTCTCGCATTCTTTACGAAGGGACGCATGACAGTGTCATCAATCGTCCCGGCATGAAGGAGCGGACAATCCTGATTGAAGGACACTCCAAAACCTATGCAATGACAGGATGGAGATTGGGTTACGGTATTGCCCCGACGGCGATGGCAGACAAAATCGCACAATTGATGATTAATTCCAATTCATGCACCTGTTCGTTTACACAAATTGCTGGAATCGAGGCACTGAAGGGGCCTCAAGACTTCGTCGATCAGATGGTCGCCGAATTCAAAGGGCGTCGAAATGCCATCGTTGATGGGCTGAATGCCATTGATGGAATCAGTTGTCTCAAGCCACTTGGATCGTTTTACGTCTTCCCGAATGTCACGCAGCTTCCGCTCTCCTGTCAGGCGCTTGCCGACTATCTGCTTGATGAAGCGGACGTCGCACTGTTGCCCGGCACAGCTTTTGGGAAATTTGGTGATGGATATTTGAGGCTTTCGTATGCAAACTCGATAGAGAATATCCGTGAGGCTTTAGCCCGTATGGATGCGGCGATTTCAAAGATTTAGGCAAACGCATGTCAAAAATAGCAACCGCTCGTATTCCGGCGAGTACAACGAATCTCGGACCCGGATTTGATGTTCTTGGGCTTGCGCTTCAGCTTTATAGCACGGTCAAATTAGAAACGATCGGGAATGGCACTGAAATCGTCATCCGCGGCGTTGATGCGGATAAAATTCCAAATGG
>JADFGN010000258.1 GCA_022567695.1 Candidatus Poribacteria bacterium
TAAAGCCCTTTGGCAAATTATCAACAAGGATTCCCATCCCAAATTGCTTTCCAATGCAAAATGGGCATTGAAACAGCATGCCAAATAGCAAGAGCAACCCACCCAACCATCAATAACGATGCAAAGCATACCACTTGAAACTTCATATTCACCTCCGTGACAGTTGTTAGCGAATCCAGATTTTGCCAAACAGAATCAGAAACAACGCCAACAGATACCAACCGAGCAATTGTTGGAATCGTTGGACGTTAATCACCGCTTTTTTCCGTTCCCGAAACTGATACGGGCTCTCATCGAAGAACGGATCGGTCAGTGAATGAAACTCAAGTCCTTGCGCCATTGCGTCGAGGCTGTGGAGAAACGCCCAAATAAAACCTGAAAACTCGTGGCGTGTAAAAGGTCTCGTCCGCCACGGGGATGTGCCGTTCTCCTGATGCCGAAGGAAGAAGGTGTAGTACATCCCGAATGGAATCCAGACCAGAATGAAACTCCGCAACAGAAACCACGGCTTGACGCCGTAGCCGAAAGGGAACTCTAAGAAGATGAACTCTCCCCACCTCCGCCACCAATTCTTGAGTCCCCTCCGCTTCTCGACGCGGTAGGTGTAGTAGGCGTCATCGGCTTTTTTGAGCCAACCCATCCCTTCGTAGTTTCGGATCAACGCTGAGAAAAATGTCTCATCGAATTTGAACTTGCCTTTCAGTCCACGCCGTTTGCTGTCCGTGTTGTTCTCCGTATTAAACTGCGGGTCATACGTCCATTCGTTGACGAGCCGGGAAAACTCCGTCGTGCCAGCGAAATCGATTTTTGCCTTCTCCGGATAGAGACAGCCGCGAAAGTCGGTGAGTTTTTCAAACTGGCACTCGGTGAAGTTCACATCTCCGGAGAATGTGGCGTTTTTGAAGTGTGTGATGCCTGCGAAGGTTGTGTTGTGGAAGGTGGTCTCGTCCGTAAAAGTCGCCGACTCAAAGACGACGCTGTTGGCGAAGGTCGTCCCGTAAAAAGAACCGTCGCTAATCTTCGCCTCAAGAAACGATGTTCGAGCGCCGGAAAACGACGCGATGCTAAAGTTAGCACCTTTGGCGAAGGATACAGCGTAGAAATCCACGTCCGCTGTAAACTTCGCCGTATTCCAATCGGCATGTTCAGCGAAGGTCGAAAGCGAAAAGTTCGTTTTGTTCGAGAAGGTCGCACCGTTAAAATTTGTCTCGCCAAGAAAGTTGACTTCGGTAAACCATGCCTCTGACGGAAAACTGGCTTCGCCGAAGTGCGCTTCCTGTGCAAAGGTTGCCCGTGCGAAATCGACGCCTTTCGAGAAGGTGTTCCGATAGAAGTACGTGAGTCCGTTGAACGTTGTCCCGCGAAAACCGACGGGTTTGTCAAACGACGTATGACCCAGACGCAGATCGCCTTCGACGACGCAGGTGTCCACTGCAATCAGCGCAATGTCCCAACCGAGTGCTGCCTCGATTAGCCGCCGCAGGTCTTCGCCCTTCACCTTCGCATGTCGAAGTTGGAACAGGTCAAACTCAGCCGTCGATGATGTGGTGAATGTCTTGAACGACCATCTGCTGTTACGCACGCTATATTCACTGTTGGTGAACTCCCAAGATTCACCCCTGCGGACAATCTGCAAGTAGCCGTCAATCTTCGCCGAATCGGGTTGAGCAAGAAAACGGGTCACCTCGTCTGAGGAGATCTCCCGCATCGGTGGTTCTTCAGATGGTTCGTCCGCAACGGCAACCAAGGCAAACCAAAGCAGAATCATCAAACAGGTCATCTGATATGTTCTCATTTCTGTCTCCTCGTTTGTTTTTTGGTGCTTGTGAAAATATTCAGTGACAACCGGTTATGGGACGAAGGGAAAAGCGTTGTGGGTGAACTTTATCGGGTGGTCGGTTGAATCGGGTGGGGTGGCTTTTTGCCCACAAAGGAGCACACCTTTCAGTGGGAGGGCAGACTCTGGTGGTGCGAAGAACCCAACACACCTCACGCAAATTTTCAATCTTCAATTGAGAAAATTCGTGAAGTCGGTTCAAACGTAGATTTCATGCGGATTCTAATTTAACATTGTCAAGATTTCATTCGTGAAAAAACAGATCAAAATGAGCTAGGCACGCCGAATCCGGTTTTTCAATGCCATAAGCCGTTGATGTAATTCCAAGCTGCAACTCGGGATATTCCTGATGTAAGTAATCTGCGAATTCAAAAACCCAACGGTAAATCAATCCAATCGATTCTGCGCGGCTATAGTGCTCATGCCCATACGCATTACAGCCTATTAACGGACTGTTTGGCGTACTGATGATGGGGCGATCAAAAATGAGTAAATCTGCCGATGTTTCCTCCAACAAGATTCTTATCGCTTGCGGGAGATAGTAGCCGTAATCACTCAATACACAATAGGTCACACGGTTCTCTTCTTTGCCCTGTTCACTTTGGACGTGCTCATAAGACACTGCAATCGGTGCCAACCGCCAGTCGGGGCGATCTAAGAAGTGAGTCGCAAGTTCAGCGATCGGCAGGCGAATGCCAAATTTGCTACCACTGTTGTGTACCTGTTGGCTCACCTGTTTCAGAACTTCAAAGTTCTCGCTATCCCAGTCATAATCCACAGCAATCAGATCGGCGGAAGGCAGATGCTGTGTCGGATTCATCTGCGCCCACGTAATTGAAGAGATGCTTGCACTCGATAATTCGCCTGTCATACGTGAGATGGTTTTATCAATAGCGTGGAGATCGCCTTCAAAAAGCATTGTCCAGACTTTGGGACTGCTCACTGACTGCTTAGGCGGCACTCGAATTTCAACACCATTGAGAGCCGCTGTTGGTGTTAAACCGATCGATACGGTTTTTTGATCTGAATAGATCTGGTAATATTTCAGCACACCAGGGGCCGCACCACCTAACACCACGCCCTTACCACCCATGACTTCTCGTAGAATCATAAATTCTGCCGATGCTCCACCGGCCCAAGGAATCGAGAGAATGCTTGAGGGGGGGGCCCAGATCTGGAGATTCGCATCTTCGGCGGCGAAAAAAGGTAGGGATTCGATTACTATGTCTTCAATAAAAAATGCCGAATCCGTCAGATTCCGAATCGTGAACCATTTTCGGATGACTGGCAAATCGGCATAAATTTCATACTGAAGCTGCAGATGGAAAATAGGATTCGCTTCGTTTTTCGCTTTGTCTGTTGGAATAGAGTCAGTCGAAGGGCGATCTTCCGTATTTGCAAGATACGTCAGTTGGACGAGAATGCGCCGACTCCCTCCGGGTCTCTGCTCAATCTGATACGAATCGTATCTAAGTAATTCGCTATTGCCGGAAAACTCAATTTCACCGACTCGAAATCGAAACTCTTCACTTGGCAGGGGAATGTAGTTTTGACGTGACGGCTTGTAAACATAGCCAATCGTCCGAACAGGCTTCCGATCTTTGTTCACATAAAGCTGGCGTTCAACGAAGCGATTCCCGAAGTAAAGCAGATCGTTCGCTGCGTCGAACCCAGCATAAGTTTCGATCGTTTTCAGCGGATGAAGTTGTGCCCGGAGATCGGCAGGCGAAATGATGGTTTGATGCTGACTGCATCCCAGCCCACCAATCACAATCAGTAAAAAGTAGCCGGAGGATTCAAGCATCGAGTGGAAATGTTGACAGAGGCGCGTGAAACGAAAGAGTAAACTCATTTCCTTCATTTCCCATGAATCACCGGTATCAGAGCATAAGTGCTTCGCAACGTAATTATAGATCGACTGCCTTACCAGTTTTGAAAGACGCACTCGCTGCCATCATGATACGGAATGTCTGCAAGGCATCGCTATAGGGAGAAAGAATTTTCGACGAATCGCCTGTCTTCACAGCATCGATAAACACGCGATCGCGATCTTGTCCTTTCTCAGAGGAAAGTTTTTCCTCCGTGCGCCCTCTGTTAATCGTGTTTGAACCACCGACGGTTACGACTAGGCCACGACAGAAAACTTCAAGATGTACTCGACCGAAACCTTGCATCGCGCAACATGAAACGATATTTGCAATTGTACCATTCTCAAATTCAATGTTGACCATGCTGAGGTCGTCGATATCGTAGTTCTCTATGTCTGCCATACTCCCTCGGGCGGCAACGCCATGTACTGTTTTGCCATCGCCGAGCAAGAAACGCGCGAGATCAAAAATATGCGTTGTTTGTTCCACATGCTGCCCACCGGATTGGGCACGGACACGCCACCAAGGCGTACCGGGCATTCCACCCACCCAATATCCTAACGCACCGAGAATTTGCGGCTCTTCTTCCAAAACTGATTTTGCGTGTTGGGCATTACCGCCGTAACGCCAGTGATAGCCAACGCTTGTGATGACGCCGCTCCGTTGAATATGTTCATTGATTATAATTGCCTGCTCAAGTTCTACTGCGACCGGTTTCTCGATAAACATCGGGATGCCTTTTTCACAGGCAATTCGTTCTTGCTCACCGTGTGCGAAAGGCGGGGTACAGATATAAACCGCATCGAGTTCTTCGTTGTCGTACATTTTCCGGAAGTCGGTGTAGGCGTTGCCACCATACTCTTCCGCACGTTGCTGCGCTCGCTCCTCAGAGACATCACACATTGCGGTAAACTCTATATCGTCGAAATTTTGCAGGTTTCTCATATGAGCACCCGCCATACCACCTGTTCCGATAAAACCAAGCTTTACGCTCATGAATTCTCCTTAACTAAAGATGAAATTGGAATGAATAATGATTAGGCGTTACGCACTCTATATTGCAGAGCGTTGTGCCGTCTGTATCTTGCATCCGGATCAGGATACATTATACAAGATGCAGATGAACCGTAGATCTTTCGGCATCCGATGCGTAACCCCTATAATGATTTGAATATGTGAAACAGTTTATCAAAAAACGGCAATTATATCAACACAGAAATTTGACTTTCTGATTGACTTTTTTTCTGACCCGAAGTACAATATGTCTGAAATTCCGCGCTTAATTCCTGGCTCCCGCCAATGCAACAAAGAGTAATCAACCCCGTTGTTCGTCTGAGTATGATGCCTACACAAACACTTCTCTTTCCAACATATCATGCAACTCCCTTCCTCAAATGGGCAGGCGGAAAGTCAAAGTATCTCAATCAACTCAGCCAATTCTTCCCCTCCAAAGTGAGTCGGTACATCGAGCCTTTTGTCGGGGCGGGTTCCGTTTATTTTTGCATCCTTGCCCGATTCCAACCTGATGTTTGCCTACTCTCCGATCTGAACGCAGATCTGATTCAATGCTATGAAACTGTACGGGATGAGTGCCAGCCGCTTATTGCCCGGCTTGAAGAACACAAGCAGAATCACTCGTCTAGTTACTACTACAAAGTTCGAGATCAAAACCCCAAAGATCTTCGCATGGTTGAGGCTGCGGCACGATTTATCTATCTCAATAAAACCTGCTTTAACGGTTTATATCGGGTGAATCAATCGGGTGAGTTTAATGTTCCAATAGGCAGTTATAAAGTGCCTAAAATTTGTGAGCCGGACAAGCTGATGTTGGCGAGTCATGCATTGGCAGTTGTGAAACTGCGTAGTAGTGATTTTGCCTCTGTATGTTTGTCCGAAGCCCAGCCGAATGATTTTGTTTATCTCGATCCACCTTATCAGCCAATCAGCACAACAGCCCACTTCACCAAATATACGTCGAACCAATTTGGACGTGGCGATCAGATTCGTCTGGCGGAAATATACAGGGAGCTTGATCGGCGTGGTTGCTATGTCATGCTCAACAATTCCGATTCGGAATTCATTCGAGCACTTTATCGAGGATATCGAATCGAGACCATCCAGACAAATCGCTCGATTAGTTCCAACGCTAAGACGAGAGGAATGACGAAAGAGTTGGTGGTGTTGAATTATTTTGACAGCAAATAGTATTATACACCTCTCGGTTTGGAATGATTGACTGATCCCTCAATCAGCTCCACTGAGCCTCGAAAGGAATATTCTTTGGAAAGCAGCTCCCTCGACGCCAACCGTTATGTAAAATCCGCGACGCCAACTTTTCTCGGTGGGGATTTGAAACGTCTGTCCCTTTGATAAGTTGGGAATTCGATCGCCTTCTTTAAATCCTCCCGTAAGCCTTTCAACTTTGCCGAAATGCCATCCTGCGTTAATCGCCAAGCCGCTCACTGGCATCAAAGTACCGCCTAAGAAGAAATTCTCACCTGGCTCGCTTAAGGAGATACCAAATGTCGGACTTGGTAGAAACTGGTAAAGCTTATCAGTGCGCGTTTCCTTGATGTTGGCATTTATATCAAGAATCCTCACTTTCAATTCGGTTCGGCGGGAGCCTCACCCTCCCAGACCACCTGAACGGTTACACCAGCACTTTGTTGAGTTGCGTGACAGCGTCATAATAGCCTTTAACATTGCTAGGGCGTGTTGACGAATTGATCGTCGATCCAATTGTAGCCCAAGATTCTATCTTGGAACCTTTTAAAGGCCAACTTAGAAAGTTGGGCTACCACTGCGTTTCTCCGAATTCGTCAACAGAACCTAGCCTCATCCAATTCAAGAAATGGCTCGTGAATGCTGCCGTTGAAATAAGAATAGGAGTTGTCGTTTCTAGCTGCCATCGTGGAGAGTTGTTTGGCTTGTTCCGTGACAATTTTCTTGAGTGGCCTAAGCCTATTTTCAACACCTCTAAAAATCTTATTCGAGTTTGACGGGTTTCCGGTCAATTTGAGATTCGGACAACCGAAGTGTCCTATGAAATTGTAGCGGAAACTAGCGTCATGCCGGTCTTGAGTGTAAAAAAGTCTTGCTCAATTCGCATCTCCAATTTATCCTATTGAACCGGATTATCAATCCACGCAAGAGCTCTCTCAGAAAAGAGGTGGCAAATGAGTCAGGCCAAGATATTCTCATCAGAGGTCGATAAGCAGTTATCTAAATGGTTAGGCGCAATACCGATATTAATCCCAATCTTTGAAAAACTGAATGTGGTAGCGATCGTAAACCGTTACTGTCCGTGTGAGGCATCCATCGACTCCTAAACGATGGGATTGATTCTGGTATTGAATCGATCTGAGTCTCCTCGTCCCCTTTATAAAGTCGCCCAATGGCTGGCAGACACCGTCTTACCAGAAACACTTGACGTTTCTGCCTCGAAGTTGCACGACCGACGAATCGGCGATTTGCTTGATGCCCTCCATCCTCATCTGGACAAGATCTGGAAGGAAATTGTTCATCAAGCCATTGCAAAGTATGGCATCAACATTGATTTTAATCATTATGATATTACTGAGATCTATTTTGAAGGGGAATACGAAGGAGCTGACCGACTGGAGTATGGTTACAGCCGAGACAATAAATCGGACTGCAAACAAGTGAATCTACAGTTGAATGTCACATCAGATGATAGTATCCCGCTCGCATATAAAGTTATCAGCGGAAGTACTGCCGACCGGACAACACCGATACAGAATATGCATGCTTTACAAGAGATTCTCCGTGGACTTCCCAATAGTAATGAGATGATTATCGTCTCAGATCCTCATCAAATAAGGGGTCTGGCGGTGCAAGGCTCACCTTTGACACGTTTTCCCAGACTTCGCTGAGACGTTCCCACAGAGTCCTGCGAGGCGCATCTATTGCACTTTTTCTCGGTCACCAAAAGCCAGTGCTTCTGGCACGAGCCGGTTATCATAAGGCGCAGGGTGCTGATAGATCTCGCGTTCCCAGTCAAAATCCTGTAAACTGGCTTGTCCGAATCTCAAATTGACCGGAAACCCATCAAATGAGAATAAGATTTTCACTGGTGTTGAAAATAGGCTTAACAACATCAATATCGATTGGTGCGTCGATTTCTTCGCCCTTGCCGTCATCAACGGTCACCGTCATATAATATGTTCCTGCCTTCTTAGCTTTGAAACGGATACGCGATAAATTCTCTCCGCTTGTTTTATCTCCCAAAGACTCACCTTTTTCATCCACAAATACATCATTTGTGACGTTGTCATCTTTCTCGTCCTTGGCAGTCCAGACATAGGTCAGTGTATCATCAGGTGCATATGTAGGTTGAGACTTGCAGGTACAATCTCCGCTCACTCATATTTCTTTAACCACTCCTGAGTTTCCTCATGATTAACAAACGTATTTAAAGCCGCTTCCATGGGTTTTCTCACAGCAGAATCTTTGAGCTCCTCACCGATAATGCTGTATAAGTCATGTATGAGATTAAGAGGCGTCCTTTCCTCTGGCTCCGGTTGAACGATGTTGAATCCTGTTTCGGCAATTCGCGCCAAAAAATGAAGCCACACGTCTCTATCCTGTATATCCTCCTGTATAGTCAGTCTTTCAAAAGTCTGATCAATTGCGCCTTCTGTCTCATTCCCCCAATCTCCGTCAATAGCAATTGGAATATCGAACACATGGACGATAGCTGCTTGAACGAATAGCACCCTTGACTTTGAGGCACTGTAGAATTTCACTTCTGTTCCATCATCCACATGGAAGTGATCCCGATGTGCAGAGTTATAAAGATAATTCAAAACCGTCCCAAAGTGTTTTCTGAGGACAGCCTCAACACCTAAGTAAAACTCCTTTTGGAGTGGGTAATCACGAGTGATGAAGGTTCTGTCATGCCAAAATATTGCGTCGAGGTCAAAAGCCCTACCTTTGCCATGGTACCCCATCTTGTTAACATACGCGCCAGCAGAAGTTATAACCTCGGCTTGACCATAAGGACAGGTTTCCCACAAATCGTCAAAGCAAGCTTCCAACTTTCTTTCAAACGCTTCAGTTGCATAAAATTTATATGGCTTGCCGCGCGTCCCATAAGCGTAACGCGAATCGGCGTATCGGGCATAATGGATAGGTACACCAGCCAAGGCAGTGAAGTAATTGTTTGGTCGACTCATATGGTCCTCCCAGTAGTTCACTCGTTTTTATACATCGAGCATTGGGTTTGTGCCCATTTACAGACAGTACATCATGCTGGACGATTTATGATGCGCCGGGCACAAGATAAACTCTCAAATGTTGAGCAACACCACAGTCAATACTTGTGGATAACGACATTTGATGCTCCTTTCTCCAATAAAAAACGGCAAAGTGCCACGTCCAAAAATTTAATAAAACGGCACTTTCAAAAAAAAAGCAACGCTGGACTTGATTTTCCATCCGTTCTGTGAAATCTTGCGGTTGGATGCAGCTATGTCAACGTTCGACGGTAAGTAATTAAACGATGACAGCGGGTAAGTCACTCAACTGAGGTAAACAGATATTGAGCGAAGGTTTTTTCTCCTGGTAGGTATAGGCAATCAATGCACTGACGACATTGACCAGAAAATTGAACCCACTGCGATGGCGTCTTCGTTCAACTTCTGGCTGGACTCCACGCATAAACCATCAGGTTTTTTCAAATATGGCATGACATGACATTCCCCGAAGCAAAACCATATGCGTTCATCTCGTCTCGGTTTGACACCCACACCAAAAAGCCCACCGGTGGCAAGTCCTAAAACCCCGTGCCGGTCAAGCTTCTCCTCTACCCGTTGCAGATAATCTCCCTTGAAAGCCTCCACGCCTTTTGAATCGAGTTCTTCCCGTCGCATGCGATAAGGACTCGTGCGTACACTTTCCCATTCAAAGGCTTCACAAGCCTTTCGAGATGTTTCATACTACGACCTTTTCAGTTAGGGTAGAAATCCAGTCATAATCCGTGTACCCTAAGCTGAATTACTGTTTTCAAACCAGCATATTTACTGATTCAACGCGATTTGAGGCAGCTAAGTGAAAAACTCGTATGATTAACCAAGAATTCTGTGGTTTCATTGACCCGGTCCTCCTACCTTTTTGGGCTAAGTTCAGCTTACCGTCCCCAAAGTTCAACGGCGTGACCTAACGGGTCGTTGAAGTAAGCGTGCGGCGCACCATCGGCGTGGTTCACAGGCCCATAGACCGTAACGCCGGCATTGACGAGCTTGCGACACAATCGGTCAACGTCAGGGGGATCAACCTCAAAAACAAAGTGGAATCGTCCATCGCACGCTCCGGCGTATTCTTGGATTTCCTCGGCGGTCAAGTAGTTGCTGTGCCACTTGCCAGCCAGCCAGAGC
>JADFGN010000259.1 GCA_022567695.1 Candidatus Poribacteria bacterium
CGTTTTCTCCAGTCGGTTTTCCATGGATGGTGAGGAGTCTCTAACCTGTCCCAATGCTTTCGCGAGATGTTCTGATGATAATGATGTCACGGGTGATGAGGGAGTTTTGACAGATTCAGAGTCTTTTGTCATCGTTGACTTCGGGTCAATTTCCGTGCTATTGTGCGTGGATTGACCGGGGTCTTCAACTTGGGTTTTTAATTGTAAATCAGTTGTATCCGTTTTCTCCAGTCGGTTTTCCATGGGTGATAATGAGCCTTTAACCTGTCTCAATGCTTTCGCGAGATGTTCTGATGATAGTGGTGTCTCGGTTGATGAGGGAGTTTTGACAGATTCAGAGTCTTTTGCCATCGTTGACTTCGGGTCAATCTCCGTGCTATTGTGCGTGGATTGACCGGGGTCTTCAACTTGGGTTTTTAATTGTAACCCAATGGGTGATAATGAGCCTTTAACCTGTCTCAATGCTTTCGCGAGATGTTCTGATACTTCGTTTTGCACTGGAGCACCTTCTGTTAAATCTGATTCTTCTCGTTCTTTCATTTACGGAACTCATGGATATCAGTTAACCTTTCAGATACTAGCCCTTAAAGCTGGGTTAATATGGCGCTGATCTACATTATCGGCATCGATATAGGACAATTTATGCATGAACCCCATTAACAGCGCAATATCGCAAATATTATTAATTTGCCGAGGAATTCCCTGAGACAATTTGTGAATTTTTTGAATTGCCTCCTCTGTGAATATTTCACGCTCTGGCTTTGCAACCGATAGGCGGTGTTGGATGTAAGCGCGAGTTTCCTCATAACTACTCAAAGGCTCAAGATGAAAACGGACGGCAATACGTTGTTGCAACTGCGGCAAGGCATCAACCACATTTGCGAATTCAGATTGACCAATTAAGACCAGCGTGAGTAGGAACCGATCGTTAAGTTGGAAGTTAAGCAACACACGGAGTTCATCAATTGTGTCCTCATCTATGATTATCTGTGCTTCGTCAACAATGATAACCGTATGTTTCCCTGCCTCTGCATTCTTCATCAGCAGATTGCCCAGCGCATTTAAGAGCTCGATTCGATCTAACGGGATGTTTTTTATGCCAAACTTATAGAGAATCTGCTGTAGGAGTTCATCCGGCGATAAGCGAGGGTTAACGATTACCGCAATTTCAAACCGAGCTCTATCGAGATTGTAAAGCATATCCACAAGCAGTCGGCTCGTTAAAGTTTTGCCACAACCGTACTCTCCGGTTAAGAGCGCGGCACTCTTTCTCTGAGTGACGGCATATAACAAGAGAGTCAACGCCTCATCATGTTGAGAGGAGTGATATATAAATCGCGGATCGGATGTGTTTTCAAAGGGTTTTTCGGCAAGCCCCCAATATTCTTCGTACATAAGCCTGCTGCCTTAAACGCTAGGGGTAGTCTTCTACCTTCGGGATCTAGGACTCTCACACGCTCCACTTTACCCGCACGTGAGAGATTTTCTATAACGGAAGTAAGCCCTGATGCCATTTCACATCAGATTGTAATGAACATTCGCAAGGGAACAAACGCTTCGGCGTACTTGACACGCCCCTGAATACCGCGGAATGTGGCACAAGATCTTGCACTCTCAACGATAGTTAAATTCTCAATAGTTCGATGTGTTTTGGTAGCCTGAGACGCATGAGCAGACAACGCTTCGATCTTGGTGTCCAGCGTTTCGCAGATGTTCACAAATACCGTTGGATTGAAATTTTGTGTTGTAGGGCCTTCGTAAAAAAGTATATTTTTCACAAATCGGGCGGCAGATATTGTTGCGTTTGCCGTCGTCCGGTGGTCTTGATGTGTGTCTTCAGGAAAGTGAACAAAAGTAAAAATCGGCTGGATATTCCGCACAACCGCTTCAATCCTATCAATCAATTCTTTGCCCATCGGAATCTGAGTATCGACATATTCACCCCAAAAGATTTCTTTGACATTAAGGATCTTGTTAGCTTGTAACTGTTCATTTATACGCATCTCCTGCAACTGCTCAGGTATTTGAACTTCTGGAGAGGCACCGAATCTCCCGTGTGTCATGACCATGATATACACATCATGTCCTTGTCGGATAAACTTCCCCAATGTCCCTGAACATCCGTACTCAATGTCGTCTGGGTGTGAACCGATTGCTAAGATATTCACGCTTTTCCTTTCAAAAATTTCATACTGTCCACCCCACAGTTAAAAAGAAGGTCAATGACGGACATGTATGGAATAAAATCGTTGTAAAGTTGTGGATAGGTTGGATGAACATAATTCTGATATTTCAATTGAATCCCGGTCTCGACAAATCGATTTTCATCCAGATAATTCATCCCACCGGCACCAGAGAGGTAAATCGTACCGCCCATTTTTTGGCAGATGTCGATAATCCGCTCGGTGCGTGTTGATGTAATACCAAGCTCCGATTCGAGTATAATCGGGGTTGAGATGTTGAGCAACTTAGTCAGCAACCTGACGCAGGACTGATTCAACTCGTACAACTTCTGCGGTGCAAAATGATATAATGCTCGAATCTCAGATTCATACTCAAAAAAATACGCTGCTTTTCGATAGTTCCGTTCGATGGTCCCCCAATGTTTATGTCGCCAATCGGTCGAATTGTCAATCTGGACATCGCATATTTTTTGATGGTGGGCCCTTTTGGTCTGCACAGGAACTGTCAACCAAATCGCGCCACTCGGCGTTTTGAGTTGGTTTCGATTCTGAAACTCCCTCTTTTTATACTGGACATTGTCCAAAAACACAAAGAGATCGCTGCGAGCAATTTTATCAAAGTAGCCTAACCATGGTAAATATTGGGGTTGATGAACGGCAATAATCATTCGTAGTTTATAAAAATTGGATTTGAAGCAATGATTGCCGCCTCTGCTGGATGGGTATTCAATCCCGGATACACGAGGAGGCGATAGTAAATTGTTTGCCCTGGTAAATAAGATTTATCTGTGAACATCAGTGACGCATTTTCCACATTATCAATCTGCTTTTGCCATGTTTGAATTTTTTCGGGGTGGTTACGACTTCGGATAATTAGAATGGCAAGCTCGGGGTAACGTTGCTCCTTTTCGATGGACAACTCAATCTCGACAGTCACGCCACGCGAATCCACCTTCAGCGTTTCTCCCATTCGAGCGACTTGTCCACTGGCGTTCCTAATGCGAAAGTCGAGGCGAGGTGTATCAAAATCTGATCCGGAATAGATTCGAGTTGTGGCATACATCCGCCCTTGCCTCATTGCTTCAAGCACCCTCTCTCTTCGCTCCGATGCCGAAAGCGGTGCTTTTTTGATGAGGAAGATTGTTTGTGTATCTCGCACCCATTCCGGAGGTCCTCCGCCTTCAAAATCGGTTTCACCGATTGCCCAAATTGGGCGTTCGCGTTTCCCGTTACAGTATGCCTGGAGTAACTTGTCCCACAGCCCGTCAGATCTCCCAATCTTTGTCATACCTTTTACAAAGATTGCAAAACCGGTATAACCATCTGTTTTATCAAGGAGTTCTTCATAAGAATCGGTTTGGACCTCAATACGTTCCCGGTTGAGTCCGAGCAAAGTTGCGAGAGGTTGAACAACAGATGGGATTGGCACTTCGATATTTTCTGCGCCCCGCCCCCCTTCGGGGTGTGCCCAGAAAACCATGCCCTCCTTTTCGTTGACATAGTCGATCACGTCCTGATAAGGTGTTTCGCCGGAGTCGTGATATGGATTATGTTTTCGCGGAAAAAAAGGGAAATTTTCCCAAACCCCAACAAGGCCAACGAGTATCAATACACCTGCTATAATTACCCTCTTGACTTTCTTCTCTGATGAACGAAATTTCCAGATTCCCACGATAACCAAGAGGATAGGCCACAAGTTAAGAATCCCCTTGAAATTATACTGAAGTGGATAAGTATTGTTTCCTATCGAGGGGAGTTTTTCGTACCCTTTCGCATTTTTAAGGCCAATCACCAACAGATGCCGGTGCCAATTTTTTAAACTTAAATCGATCCGTCCTTTGGAGGTTTTCTCGTTCTGCTGAGTGGAGGGCTTCCGCCACAGGATACCTTTCCCTTCCCACCGATAATACGGCACCGCTTCAATCCCGTGTATTGCAATTATCTCATGTCGCTTACCTGCGCTTTCGATCTCCTTAATATATCTTTCACTGCCATATTTTTTGATGCCGGGACTTGGCGTTCCATCGATACGCCTTTTTCCTCGCGTATACCGTATCAAATTCCGAAATGGCCATATTCCATAAGTGACCCATTTATTATCGTTGTCAGTGATAATGACAACTTGCGACCCCTGTTCCTTCGCCACTTGAACGAGTTCCTCGATTTTCATATTACCGCCGCTGATATCAGAGTCCAAATGCACAGAACCAGCAAGGTAATCATACGCCTCATCCATGCCGTAAGCAACAGGGTGTAAAGCCATCACGACGATGAACAACAGCCATACAATGCCAGCGGTTTCTCTCCTCATTATCTTCTCGTTTTTCTTGAAAGCACTTGGTGATAAAGCAATTCTATTTTTTCGACCATCTTTTGGATATCAAAAATCTTGACCCGTTCCTTTCCTCTTTGCCCGAAAGTTGCGCCAAGTGTCGGATTCTTAAGCAGATAGCTAATCGCTTCGGCGAGGCGATCTGGCGCGTGGGGAGGCACTAAAATTCCGGTTTCCTGATTTTTCACAATTTCTGGTATGCCTCCGACCGTTGTTGCGACAATTGGCTTTCCCATTGCCATTGCTTCCAGCAAAACCCGTCCGAGTCCCTCATTGTGCGATGGAAGCACAAACAGATCAAAAGTGGCCAAAATTTCAGCAATATCGCTACGTTGTCCTAAAAAATAGGTTTGTTGATCGATGCCCAATTTCTTCGCCTGTGCCATCAGCGACGCTTTCAACTCACCTTCACCGACAATCACGAATGCAGTGTCTGGAAACTCGTATACCGTCTTTGCGGCCGCAACCAGAAAATCGGATTGTCCCTTAATCGGCACTAGACGTGCAATTGTGCCGATGATCGGCGATTTCCCGGCAAACCCCAGTTCACCCTTTTTCTGCCGCTGTAGCGCAAGCTGGCTACGCGAATCGAGGTCCATCGTCCCTTGAAATCTCTGTAGATCGATACCACAGGGGACCGAGATAAATTTCTTCTGAGGCGCAATTCGGAGCGCGATATGATCGGCTTTGCCAACCTCTGTTAATGTAAAAATGTTGTCCGTCCAAAACGCTGAGAGGCGTTCAAGAAAGATAAACAACCCTGTTTTCGCCCGTCCAAAATACCCATAAAAAACATGGCCGTGGGGTGAATGAACGATGGCAGAAATGCCGTTGAGCTTTGTAGCAAGCCTGCCAAGTATTCCCGCCTTTGAGGAATGTGTATGGACCAGATCTGGTTTTATCTCACGAATCAGGCGGTACAGCGAAATTGTTGCAAGTACCTCATTGTGCCAACTCAATTCACGCTGGAGGGCAGGAAGAAATCGGACCTTAATTCCTGTACGCTTCATGTAGTCGTCAATTCGCTCCTGCGGATAAATTGTCAGTCCGCTGATAATCTCCGCCGCGAAAACACGGCGATCGAGGTGGGCCGCAAGTTCAAGGACAACCTTTGCAGAACCACCTCTGTCTAGACGAGTGATAATCTGAAGGACTTTGATCCGCTTGCCGTTGTGCATTGCGTGATATTATTGCGGTCTAATTACGTTTGATGTTCTTATTAGTATCGATACAACTCCGTACAACCTTTGTAACAGACAGGGAACGCCTTATTCTTCTTTAGATAGACGCGATAATCTTTAAATTTTTCGTTGTTCCAAATCTCCTTGAAGCTTGAGTCGCGAATGTTCCCGGGGACAAAGTTCATGGAATGGTACGGGCGGACGTCACCGTTGGGGAAGATGTAGACTGTCATCCAAACGCTCATACAACGATTGGCATAGCTGGTCGATCGGAACTCATCTTCTGTGTACCATTGATTCACTTCATCGTCTGTAAAGTTCGGATAGACAAGAATTTTTACTGGGGATTTTCGCGCTTTGACTATTTTCAACTGCGCGATTAGGATTTCAGGATCGATGTTGGGTTTCCAGACGAAGCCTTTCCAGTCGGGAGTAAGCGTATTAAACCGCGCTCGCATGATCTTGTCGTTTTCTTGATATGCTTCTTCGCTGACATGTAATAGGTGATGGAAATTGATGATGTCTCCCCCAAAATCCTCAACGGCATCGATCAACTCGCCCAGATTTTTGTAATTGACCTCCGAGATTGTGCAATTGACGTTGAGAATCGGAGCGCTTTTGCCGAATTCTTTTTTAATATTGTGGATAGCCATTGCCCCTGCGTGCAGTTTATCATAGGCCCCCGGCAGACCCCGCGCGTTGTCATGAACCTCACCGACACCATCAAGGGACAAGATAATCTCATCCAGCCCCGCTTCTACAATGTCACGCGCATACATTTTCAACTGCATTCCATTTGTGACGATGTTGCAACGCATCTTGTGGCTTTTAACATGTTCGACAATTTTAACCCAGTTTCGGTAGAGCATTGGCTCCCCACCGAAGAGTGTAATGTTCGGTCTGAAAGTCGATACGTCGTCGATTAGGGTCTTGATTTCCTCAAGAGAGAGTTCCTGACGTAAGGTTTCACGCGGAAAGGATTTGAACGCGCCTTCATCTCCCCACTGCCCGCACATGTAGCAACGCAAATTACACCGATAAGTTAAAAAGAGGGAAATTGTTTCCGGTGGGGCACTATGTCCGTCATCTCTCAGGTGGTAGGTCAGATAAGATTTGGAACGACGGTTGGCAACCTGTAAAGCATACTTCGGCTGTGTGACCGACTTGGCGATATTTTTGACCCAATTTTTTTTCGCGAACATTTTTACCTCTGCTTTCGTTGCATGAACTTGCGGATGACCCCAACGACTTTTTCTAGCCGCTTCATAGTGATAAATGGGTTCGTCGGAATCAGGAGAAGGCGGGGAGCAAAATAATCCGCATTCGGATAATGGTTCTGTGAAATGCCTAAATTATAACATAAATTGACAGGCTTCGGGTAAAGAACCGTTGCTTCCACATAGGCTTCGTGGATAATTGCTTCGCGAAGGCTATCGCGAAGGGAAGCGTCTTCAACGAGCATCGGAAATTGATTGAACATCGGTTCCGCATCTTCAGGAATTGCAGGCAAGTGAACGCCAGAAATATCTGATAACGCTTTCTGCAGATAACGCCCATTTTCTGCGCGATGTCTGAAAACGTCATCACGATGTTTCATCAGCCTACAACCGATACCCGCTTGGAATTCGGTATATTGGAATACATCAAAATCCTCATGCAGGGAGACATCCTTAAATTTCGATATTTGTGAATACATGAGCGTGTAAATCCACGGGCGCACGGCGAAACTCATAGCGATAAGTTTAAGCGCAATTGAAATTCGTTGTCGCAGATCAGGAGTCGGCACACTTTCAAGCTCTGACTGGATGACATCGGCAATGGCATCATCATCTGTAAATGCAACCCCGCCTGCGAACGTGCTCATGTTCTTCCCACGATTAAAACTAATAAAGCTGACATCCCCAAACGATCCGGCCGGTTTTCCGGCGAATCGAGATCCATCCGCCACAGCGGCATCCTCAAGGACATAACTTCCATTGTCGCCTGCGAATTCACAAATGCGCTGGATCTGAACGGGAATACCGAAACTGTGGACGCCTAACACCGCTAATGTTTGTGATGACAGGCAATCCTGTAGCTCACATAGATCTAATTGGAACGTTTCTAAGGAAATATCGCACGGCTTCGGTGTTAGTCCTGCTTTATGAATGGCTAACATCAACAGCGGTGCCGTGTAAGCTGGCAAAATGACCTCACGGCGATTGGAGAATTTTCGCAATGCTTTCAATACGATATGGATTAACGTCGTCGCAGAGTTTGCTAGAAAGCCATGAGATCTCCCTATTTCCGTCATGAGCACGCGAATAAATGTATCTTGCCTCGCATGAGGGAGATGCAAAAAGCTAGCCAAAAGATCCTTGATGTGAATTGGTGTACCATTAGACGGAATCATAAACGATTAAAACATCCGATAACTCTTAACTAATTTTCGTGAATAAGTTCCCGCAAGAAATCAGTTATCATGCGGGCCCCGTGGTTTGAAATAGAGGTAATAGAGAAATTTAGTTAATAACCTTCACTACATAAGCGTCAAGAATACAGTGCCTGAATGAACCGTGTTGGTAAGGGGCGCAGATAAGAGTTGGGGGAGACATGACAATTTGAAATGAGGTAACTTTCTCAATCGACCAAGAGTAAGAAAGGAATCGAAGTAAATGTCATGTCTCGCGAAGAATATACCCTGTAATGGTTCGAGATTGCAACAATTGGTTGATGCGGTTGAAAATGCAATCTCATTGTCCTGTGTTGTCGTCATTGGTTGGCAGATTGGATGTCGGTTGACCCTTTTACTTATCGAACAGATACTTGACGAACGGGCGAAGCGCCCAACTGTATGGCCAACTTGCCCAAAGTGTCAAACACCACTTCAAAGCAAAGGGTTTGCCAAAAGACAAGTCAGGACGATGGTTGGAGTGATACATTTTAAAAGGCGTATTGGTAGATGTCCGAATCGGTGTCGAATTGGCCAAGTTGCCCCACTTGACTTGGCGTTGCAATTGGCACCGCATCAGCATTCGTGTGTGACATTATCTGTTTTTAAACGACTCGCCTGCTTGTTGTCAGTCTTTGTTCCCTACCAAACAGCGTCTTCGTTGCTCAATGAACTGATTTCAATGAAAGTGAGTGCAAAAGCCATATGGAATTGGGTTCAAAATGCGGGACAAAGAGCGATTTCGACGCTTAATGACGAACTTGAAGCATTGGCACAAGGAATAGCGGTTGACGTTGAGTCAACTGACCCAGACACAGAAAATCTACCGCTGCTGATTGGTGCAGATGGAGTCATGGTACCCTTCCGTCCGGAAAAGGGAAGCCCCAAAGGAGGCATCAGATGGCGTGAGGTGAAAGTCGCTATTGTTGCCCGATTGGGATTGCATCGGTCTCAAAGCCACAATGACTCGGAGAAGATAGAAACAAAACTCGTCCAACTTTGCCAAGTATGCCATCGGCATTTTGGACTTTTACCATGCGGCACAGCATCTTTGTCAAGCCGCGAAAGCTTGGCTGGACGGGAGAACGACACAAGCGCGGGCTTGGTTCGTTTCTGCGAGACATCTGCGCCCCTTCCTTATACTAATCTCCAACTTTAGAATAACTCAAAAGTGACCACAGAGGCCACTGAGATAACAGAACAGAGCTTTGGAAGGGCAATTGCCTTTCCAAAGATGTTAAAACGAGCAACTTGAGATGATCAAACAGCAACTTGCGGCTGCGGCGTCAACTGATGAGACCTGTGAACTCGATCCCCAATTGCAACCGTTACTTTTAAAACATTTCACCCTTCATGTGGGTGTCGATGTGGGAAAAGCTTCTTTTGTGGTGAAGGTCAAAAATGCCGCCAATCAAAACCTTTTAACTAACTTGACAATGTTAAGTTACCCCTCAAGCCTAGATTTTACGCGGGTTCTCACACAACAGAATCTCTATGAATTTCAGCATTACCTTTTGTAAAAAATTACGAATGGGAGGCGAGTAAATGTCCCAATGCCACGAATGAAAAAGATTCGTGAGATTTGTTGATTTGTGGAATTCGTGATTGCAACGATTGAATCATCCGTTAATTTAACATTGTCAAGTTAACCTGAAATATTGTCAAGCCCTTTGACTTTTCCATTCTGATTTTGAAGACATTTTTTCTCAACCTCTGTCAGGCTTTACTGTCTAAAATCCACTTGACATCGTTGTAAATCAATCAGTATAATTTAGCAACTTTTGGCGCGGGTGTAGCTCAGCGGTAGAGCGTCAGCTTCCCAAGCTGAGGGTCGTGGGTTCAATTCCCATCACCCGCTTTATATCAAACGAAGTATCAGTCGTTTTAGATTCTTTGTTTTTAAGGGCTTTGTTTTTATTGGGAGGACAAATCAGGTGCCGATTTACGAATACCGTTGCAAGCA
>JADFGN010000260.1 GCA_022567695.1 Candidatus Poribacteria bacterium
CGCTCTTTCTGATTGGGTGGAATGAACAGAAGATATTCGTTTTCCGTTTCTTTGATGGCTATTTCTGTAGGAAGACTTGGAAAATCATTGTCCCGTTTGCGTTGCACCGTGCTGTTCCTCCGATTCCCGATTCCCGATTCTAACAACTCTTTATTCGGTTAATTTTGAAACCTAAAATAACACATCTGACGCTGAAAAAGCAAGCACTTTTTCCTGTCAGCGTTTGGTTTCAAGACGGACATGAGTAAGCGGTTCCCACGCGAGAAGTCGCTTGGCTTTTGACAAGTTAATCTCCTTGCCTTCCTCGTCGCCAGCGATAAATACAGCGTCAAAGCCGGTGTGTTGGACGGAGATTGCTGCAAGGTAAGCACGTGCCAAATCTTCTTCATCGGTCCACCAGACATGCACGACATCCGACTTGGGTTGAGCACGTCGCTCTATCCATTGCTCCCGCGTCGAAGGTCCTGTAATTCTCAGGGCAATGATCGACATATCATGTTCGCGGCAGAAGTATTGGCACACCCTTTCCCCAAGCCCCTTTGTCAAACCGTACACGCCCGGGTTATCACGCGGGACTTGCTCTTCAGATGGGAAGTGATTCCGCGTGCGCTCGTGAACGGTGAAAGTGCTTGTATAGACACCGTGCCCAATTCCTTCCGCCTTCGCCGCGTGTAGCAAGATGTGCAGCCCCATCAAGTTGGCTTCGTAGTTTGCGACGATGTCATCGAAATTCGCCGCTGATGAATTGTGATCGGTGGGACGTTTCATGACCATGTAAATAAAAGTGTCCATTCCTTTGACGGCTTGTTGGACAATCTGTGGATCTGTCACGGAACCTTGGACATACTCAATGGAGGGGTCTTTAGGGGGAAAAAGATCAAGAATGCGAAATTGATGATGGTCTTTCATGTAGGGAAGCGTCATTGTTCCGACGTGTCCTGAACCACCCACGAGTAGCACTTTCACAGTAATATTCTCCTCATTAACTAATTTTCAGAGTGGGCTTGACATTTGATATGAAAGCGAACATCATTGCTTTTCATAAATCGCTATCGTCGTCTGACCACTTGCTTCATCGGTGCTCGTGATAATCAGTCGGTTTCCGTCACGAGTGACAGTTGATTCACCAGCCATCCCTGTGCTGGCCGGAAACGGTATGCCAAAGTCCGGCTCACTCTGAATCTCTGCCGTTTCGCCAATTATTTTATTGCCCGATAGCTTGTAAGTTCCTTTTGCCGTGACCGTAAATGTACCGAGTGCCAGCACTTCAATTGTCGTCATTGAACGCCATGTTTCGTCTGGTTCAATCGTTAAAATCTGTATGGGCAAATCACCAACACCGGCGATCTGAGGCTCTACGGAAACGAGCATCCATGTGCCAAGAATATCGACCCGTTCACCGCTGACATCATCTGTGGGGGTTGCATCGTTACCTTCAACTAGAGTCCCCATTTCATCGTCAACACCACACCCTAACCAAGTCGCGACACATAGAATACTCGTGATGAATAGAAGTAAAGGAAAGTGCTTCATTAGACGGGTTCCGTATTGGTAACCGTTCAGCTGGGAGAGTGAGGCTCCCGCCGAACCAGAGGCTCCGCGGGAGCATCGCCCTCCCAAGGGGTATCTTCATGAGTCATCCCTGAACGGTTACCCGTATTGAGGTTTCCACTCCAACAGATGAGATGCGGATGTAGTCCTTCGCTACGCCTAAACTTGGCAAAGATTGCATCTATCGAGGATACAATACAGGATGCATTACAGGGAGGTTCAAATATAAAAACCCCTGATGATGGTGTTATTCAGGGGTTTTGTCGCTCAGTAGATTTAAGGAGAAGGAAAAAAAACGTGGAGACTAAAACGTTTGACTTCATCAGTCATCTGTTTAAGTTATCTCAAGCATCCTTTCTATGGGCCGCCTTGCACGCTCAATGACTTCTGAGTTGAGATTGACTTCATAGGGACTGAGATCTGCACCACTATCTAATGCCTCAAGGAGATTTAGCACTTTATCGATAGTCACCTTTGCCATGTGCGAACATCGTACAGAACACGCTGTCCAGAATTGCACAGTTGGAAACTCCTGCGACAGGTTAGAAGTTAGCTCACATTCCGACGCAATGAAGGCGCGTTCGAGTCCATTTTCCTCGACTCGTTTTGCAATGTCCTTGCGTATTTGACTTGTGCTGCCGTAAAAGTCTGCTTCCTGGAGCACCTCGAGCCGGCATTCCCAGTGCGCGTAGAGAGTTCTCTTCGGATGACCTTTGGGGATTTCAAACTGTTGTCGTATCGCAAAGAGATCTGAGAGCAAGAATTTTTCATGGACTTCACACACCGATCCCTTCTCCTGATTGCCTTTGCCAGGATAGATTACGGTTTTCTCACCCTTAAGTTCTTCCTCTAAATTTTCTGCAAAATAAATGTCAGGGACAAAAAGAATCTCATCTCCCGGCATTTCCTGTGCGATCTTTACGGCGTTCGCTGAAGTACAGCAGATGTCCGACTCTGCCTTTGCATCGGCATAGCTGTTGATGTAAATCATGACCGGAACACCGGGATAAAGTGCCTTAAGTTTCCTCACATCTTCCGCACCGAAGTTATCCGCCAACGAGCATCCCGCCGTTTTATCAGAGACGAGAACAGTTTTTGACGGATTAAGGATTTTGGCGGTTTCGGCCATAAACGGTACGCCATTAAAGAGGATGTATGGCGACTCAGTTTTCGCGGCGTGCATGCTCAATCCAAGCGAGTCACCTTGTTCTTCTGTTCCGGATAAACCAAACACGAGTGGTTCCATATAGTTGTGGCCCAACATCAACACATCATGCTTTGCCTTGAGATTCAATATTTTATAGACTTTCTCCGCATGCGCCTCTATGTCGATAGTTGTTAAAGTCGGATGATGCCTATCGTAGAGTGCTTTTTTGACGTTTTTAAGGCTGAGTTCCTTGATATGTCTAACCGAATTTTTGTTTAGCTCTGGCTTTTTATAGCCGGTTTGCTTCTTCGCGGGCTGGAGTTCTTCTAGTGGAATGGTTTGGGAATCCATATTTTCTACCCCCCGATTTTCGAGGAGGCGTTCTTACCTCATGTCTTGTGGTTTATTAATGAAACAAATGCCCCTTGACATTTTTTAAGATTGCCCTAGAGTGTACATCAGCGGAAAAGTTTTGTCAAGTCTGATTGGAGACATTTTGCTTGACATGACCGAATCTATTTGCTACCATTCTCCAAAATTATGATAGGAAGGAGTGCTAAACTGATGAGAGCTATCTTTGTGTTGTGGCTAGCTGCCTTTCAGGTTATTGCTTTTACCGCTGAAGCCGGAACATGGCGGGACGATTTCGAGGATAAAATAACGAGAGAATGGGAAATTTATAACCTCAATCGTCAGGTGGAAAAGTGGTGGATTGATAAAGGTGAAGCGGCGGGGCAAATTTTCGAGCGTGGTTTTATGAGCTTGTGGTTGACAGGGGAGCTGAATTGGCGCAGTTACTCACTATCATGTCGGGCGAAACTGGTCAGGGAGAAAAATAATCCAGCCTCCGTGGGATTAACGCTGTATGACCGGGGTGATGAAGACCTGCGATATCTGTTCTTTGTCAATTTTACGCTCGGAACCGTGTCAATCATCAAGGCAACGGTAGACCAGTGGTTTATTAGGACCTTTCCGTTCGTCGCAGATATAGATACGTGGTATGATCTCAAGGCAACTGTCAGCGAGGATTTGCTTGAATTTCAGGTCGATGATCAGGTCTTCGTTGGGCGTGACCTAGAACCACTTAAATCGGGGCAAGCGGGTCTTGTCGTTTCCAATGGAGAAGCTCGCTTTGATAATGTTGAAGTCACAGGAGATAACATCAAGAATGGTGGGCCAGGGCGAATTCGTCCCGTAAATCAAAAGGGAAAATTGGCGACGACCTGGGGGCGAGTGAAGAAATCGACCGGTAACTGAAGGAGTTTGTATGGGTATCTCGGCTAGCGGTCAATCACGCTGCCCTGGCACTTCGTATGAATAAAGAAAAATATGTCACATCGGATTGGAGTCGTTTTAGGCACACAACCTTTATCATCCCGATATATTGAGGAGGTTTTACAGCATGCCGGAATTTTTTACGAGTCGTTGGAATCAACACAACTTCTCGGAAATCTGAGTCGGTATGCTTTACTGATTTTGGCGGGAAACGTCCAGTTAAGCCTGACCTCTCGAAAGGTGCTAAGAGGATTCGTCGAATCCGGTGGGGCTTTAATTGGAATCGGAAGTACCTCCAATCTCGGACGGCTCTTTGGTGCAAGTACCCGCGGAAGATTCCACGAAGGTTACATTCAGATCGCCGCCCCATCAGTATCCATCATATCGAATTTGCGGAGTTCACTCCACGTTTTCGGTGGAAGCAAATTAGTTGCAACCCAGGGCAAATCCCTTGCGAAAGCGATGAATCGGCGATGCAAGATTGTCGGCGATGCGATTATTGAGCGTGAAGTAGGAAATGGATATACGCTCTTGTTTGGACCAGATGTGGTGGGTTCTATTGTTCACATACAGCAAGGGATTCCCGTGACTCAAGATGGCACCCCCGCGCCCGATGGCTCGGCAGCCCTTGACGAAGAAACGTTGAAAACGGAGGACGGTTTTGTGCTCGATTGGGAAAGGGATCGAGCTCCAATTCCACCCGATTCCCAACCAATCTTCCTTGAGCCAATCGCCGATGAACTGCGCGAACTAATCATCAAGAGTATCCTTCACTGTCTGCAACGCCAATCTGTTCCAATTCCAATGTTATGGTATTGGCCCCGCCGCCTCAAGTCAATCGCCATGATGTCGCACGATTCGGACGGAAATAATCAAGAACTCGCGTGGTCTCTGTTGAAGGTGACGGATGAACTCGACCTCAAAACGACCTGGTGTATTTTGTATCCCGGCGGATATACACAATCGTTCTACCAAACTCTCAAAGATCGAGGGTACGAGGTTGCGCTCCACTACGACGCATTGACACAGCAGGAACACACGCGATGGTCGCAGGCAGATTTCGACTTTCAACACGCTTGGCTTCTCAAAGAGGCAAACGTCCCAATCCTTCGGTCGAATAAGAACCACTACACGCGGTGGGAAAATCGACTTGAATTTTTTCGCTGGTGTGCCGCAAAGGGGATTGAGACAGAGCAATCGAAAGGACCAAGCAAGCTAGGCACAATCGGGTTTCCGCTTGGCGGCTCGCACCCTTGGTATCCGATCGATGACGAAGGGTGCGGTGAACGAATAAAGGTTCTTGAAATCAACATGTTGACCCAAGACCTCGTCATTACGTGTCCAAGCTATTACGGCAGAGGCTTGGTCGATAGCGTGGCTCGGCATTATGGCGTTGCTCACTTTCTGTTTCACCCGGCGCATATCGAAAAGCCGGGCGTCGGCGAGGCATTGAGGGACGTTGTTCAGTATGCACAGGCGCAGGGCATGGAGTGGTGGACGAGCGAACAGATTGGGATATGGGAACGTCAACGCCGCAAAGTGCGATTGATCGATATGCAAGTCAATGGAAGCGAAATCACCTATCACTTCACTTCGCCGGAGGCAATTGAAGCGGTAACCTTTCTGCTCCCGCTTTTCACAGGCAGTGTCCAGCTTTCGATCCAAATTGACGGCACGCAGGGAGATTGGAAGCGTGTTAGCGTTTACGGATTTGATTTTGCCGAGGTCGTCGTAGATTTTGCGCCGGAGGTACTTGTGGCGTTGAAGATCGAAGGGTAAAGAAATTGACAAGAAGTGGGTGGAATGATATGATAACGTTTGGATGGAGTGGTTGAAAATTAATAGTAAAATCTTACAAAATAAGAAGGAGGATTCAACTTATGTCCGCGTTAACTAAGTCTTTAGTGCTATGCTCTGTTTTGTGTTTTACAATGGTTACCTCTCTGGCATTTGCCGTCAAGATTGATTTGCCTAAGGATGCCATTGTCCTTGAGGCGGATGCCGGAAAGATGGACAAAGGGGTAAAAATCATCGATGAAAAGGATGCATCAGAGGGAAAAGCAACTGACCACGAAAGGGGTATCAAAACGGAGCATGAGATTGACATTCCCAAAGCAGGCGACTGGTATTTATGGATTCGGATTTTCTGCCCTGATGGGGGCAGAGATTCATACTGGATCGGGATAGATAAAGCAACTCCCGACCCCGCCGAAGATGCTTTAGGCGAACAGGCCGTTCGGATATACTCCGCAGCGGGCGATTCCGTAAACACAAAAGATCAGCCCTTTAACATCTGGTTTTGGGATTTCGGAAAAAGTAATGCCGACCCGCATAGTTCCTTTAAAATCAAAAGCCCTGGGAAACATATTTTGTGGTCAAAAGGACGGGAACCCGGAACTTTGCTCGATCAGCTCTTGCTGACAATGGACGATACATTCAATCCGGAAGAGGAAACTAAAGGAGAGTGGATTCAAATCCCCGCCGCGGTCGAGCCGGAGGCTAAACTTGCCGCTACTTGGGGGCGTATCAAGGCTCGCTGAACAGTTGTAGTTGTCATTTATCTTGACAATGTTAGATTACCGTTTGAGCCTTGATGCCGCTTGTACTGCCGATTTGCGCCGTTTTGACTTTCAGCTTTCGTTATTTTTTCAAAACCCATTTGTACCAAAGATTCGTGATAAATCCAAGACCACGTCTCATCTTTGCTCGTAGCCCATCGTTTTCAAAAAATACGCAAAATCGGCTCAAACGTAGATATGATACGGATTCTAATTTAACATTGTCAAGTTATATCGCCTCCGCTGAACGGATTCCGTTTTCGGCTTTCCTCTTTTTGGTAAAATTCGGTGTCATATTCGTCCATACACCACTCGAAGACGTTGCCCGCCATGTCGTACAGGCCGTAATCGTTAGGCGAATACTGACCAACCGGTGTCGTTTTGCCGACGTTGCCGCGGTAATTCGCGCGTTTTTCATCTGGATCCTCATCGCCCCATGGAAAACGTTTCCCCGCCAAACCACCGCGGGCGGCAAACTCCCACTCCGCTTCGGTCGGGAGTCGTTTGCTCACCCATTCGCAGTATGCCATCGCGTCGTACCAACTCACGCCAACAACGGGCTGATTCGGTTGATATGAAAGCCTCATCGTACCAAAAGCCCGGTACAGGATACCCCGTTGCCTGTATAAACTCCCAATACCGTACGTTGGTCACCGGATGCACATCGATGGAGAAGGCATCAAGGTGAACCGTATACACCGGCTTTTCATTATCGTGACCATCGTTGCTGCCCATCTCAAACTCACCTGCAGGTATCAGAACCGTCTCTGCTTCCGCCTGCCTGTTTTCTCGCCGCCCATCGCGCTGCGACTGGTGGCTTACAATCTCGATGCCTTCCAGTTCCTCTGGAATCGTCTCCTCGTGCATCTGCGTCCACCTAAGGTCTAACCACGCGAGTTGGGGTAGCTCCGCTAGGGGGTTGATGTCTGTTACCTGGGTAAAGCCCAGGTTTAGCCGAGTCAGTTGCGGTAGCTTCGCTAACACATCGATCTCATCCACTTGCGTACCGTAGAGGTCTAATTCGGTGAGATGGATTAGCCCAGCCAGTAGACCTATATCCTTGACTTGCGTTCCGCGTAGATTCAACTCGGTTAGGCGGGTTAGATTGGCAAGTCCGCTTATATTGTCTATCTTGAGCATGCTCAAATCCAGTTTCGTGAGGTGGTCGGCGAAGGCTGGCACGTATTCTATCAAACGAACATCGCTGATTTTCAGTTGTCCACTGCCCTCGGCCCTCGGACGTAACACATATTCGGCGTAATTCTTTGGTTCTAAAAATTCGACCGCGCTGTCAAGTTCCTTGATCACAGCGGGGCGGTCATCCGTCGCGTAACCGGCGAGTGCATTTAAGGCCGATTCATCATCAATATAGACCAGGGCATGTACACACACGGCGGCGACATCGGCGTCATATTCCTCACGGTAGACCAGGTAAGGGACGGCGATTTCACCGGCGGCGGCCAGCACTTTGGCAACGTCTTTCTCTTTGGGTGGGCCAAGGCTCGCAATTCGCTCCAGAATTCCCCGCTTTATCTCTTCATCCAGTTCAGTTGCGTTCTTCAAACAGGAGAGAGCGAGCAGGTAGAGTTGATGTCTGTTTTCAGCGTCCCCGTCGCCACGTTCCATGAGCGCTTTTATCAGATTCTCTCGTTCCGATTTCCGTGCAAGACCTGCGGCGATGATTATCACCTCCCGCCACCGGACATTGTGTGCATTTCCCACCAATAGCCCAAAGTCGCCTTCCTCGACCGCTTGATGGGCGGCGAGGAATTCCTCAAACGTCCGATGCGCGAAGTCAATCTCTCCGACAACCGGTTCACGTACAATTCCGCTCCGATCAATAAAGAGGCGAAGAATGTCCATCGCCGTTGTTCCTTTCGGCTCAATCTCCATATTGGGAATTCGGCGTTTGAGTCGCCTCTCAGCATATGACAGTTTTATAACCGACCAGTTGTTTATCATCATCCGGTAGGCCAGATCTTCCAAAAGTAGCCGTTTCTGGCGATAGGTGAGCTCTGGATAGCCGGTCAGCCAAACGCCTCTCTCCCGGTCCCGCCGCTCCAATAGGCTCTTGCAACACTCCTCGTAAAATTCAATGCGATCTGAGGGGAGTTGTAAGTAACGATCTGGAGAGAGTTGTCGGTTTCGATCACGGTGTAATGCACAAAGCATTGCACACAGCAGCGGTGTTTCGGCGAGGCTACGAAGGGAGTGATTTGTCCGAATCACGCCTCTGAGATGGCTCGCAAGCTCGCCTAACGCTGATTTTTCCACTTCATCTCGCAGTTCTTCACAAACCGCATCGTGCCAATGGTTAATAAAATTATCAATATCAGTGTTCCGTATAGGCAGAAGTGTCGCATCGTGGAAATCTTCATTTTGTAGCCAATCTTCCGGGATGGCGTGTGGCCGGGAAGTCACGACGAAACGCGCCTGACTATGCGTCCCGACCAGATCGCATAGCCACTGATGCACCTGTGTTCGTTTCGATTTGGGTACTTCATCGACACCGTCAATGAGCACAATGGCTCGCCCCGATTGCAATTGATTGAATGCCCAGTTTTCCGGCATCGCCTCCAAAATCGCGGAAGCCGTTGCCTTCGGCAACTCCTGGGCGGTTGGGAGTGGCGCATCAACGAAGTCGCGTAGCCGAATGAAAAAGGGCACCATATTATGCCAATGCGACAGATGACCGGTCGCTTCGTTAAGGGCGGATTGGACAGCGATCCACTTGAGCAGCGTTGTTTTCCCACAACCCGCCGGACCCCGAATCAGCAGACACCGGCTGGAAGCAAGCACTTCATCAACAGAAACGCGCTTCTCCTGCGGGTTGGCGGTTTGATAACCGAGCATTCTTTGTGTGACTGAAAGGGTGACGTAAGCAACGCTGAGGCGGTGACGACGGCTGGCATTTGAAACATCGGCACCGAACAGTTCGAGGCGGTCTAGATTGTAGATCACCGCACCCCGGTACTCGGTTTCAAAACGGGCTGAAGCAATTTCCGGGTTCTCCCGCTGGCTAAGTGCGCTAAGACGACGGAGTTCTTCAAGGATCTGGTCGGACTTTGCAATCAGTTGCCTCTCCCGCTTGAGGACTTCGGCAAACGTCCGTTCCGTGAAACTGGGGAGTTGAGAGGCGATGTATACGATGCGTTGGCTACATTCAGAGATGATGCGGCGGTAGAATTCGGTCTCGGCTTCGGAGAAATCACGAGTGGCGTGCGGATGGACATCGATGAGGTGTTTTGTTAGGTGCGCCGGATTCAGATTTTGTTGAGCAAGCAATTTCGGATCAATTTCAGATGCCTCAAGCGTATCGGCAACGGCGAGTGCGACGGCGTTTTGACCGTTCTCGGCGAGCCTGCCATCCTCGTCTTGAAACAGGGGAAGAAGGCTCTGGGCAACGCTCTCACCGATCTCTTCAAATTGGCGTCGGCCTGTCTGTTGTGACGTTCTTGAAAACGTCAATGAGATTCGCTGACGCTTCTGCCAAAAAGGTTGAATCCTTGAGCCAATGTTTGAGGATCGCTTTGCTAACGGCAGAACCAAC
>JADFGN010000261.1 GCA_022567695.1 Candidatus Poribacteria bacterium
GCTCTCCCCCTGCCCCTCTCCTGCGAGGAGAGGGGCCGGGGGAGAGGTTAAGAAGGGGGCCGGAGGGTTAGGTCTGATTGCATTCGGATGATAACTGAAAAACGTGTAACGCTAAGACCTTACCGTCACACGTTGACCCGTTTGATTCGATTCATAAGCCGCATCAAGAATTCTCAGGATGCGTAGTGCATCATCGCCGGTGATCATCGGTTCTTGGTTTGCCTGAACAGCGCCTAAAAAATCCTGAACAAACTGCACACCATACACCCCACCGTAGGCATCACATTCTTGGAGTTGGTACTCAAACACGCGGTGATAAGCCGTTTTCCATGCGGGCATCGCACTCTCTGCCGTGAAGGAAGGCGTGCCCCTCCGGGAAGGGTGCCAGATAATGTTGCCCATCGTACCACGAATGGCGATAAAACTGTCGTAAGAAGCGCCCGAATAACCGCCACCACTGAAAGGCAACATATAACCCGCTTGAAACGTGCCGATCATGCCATTCTGAAAGCGGAGGGAAAGCGCCGCGGAATCTTCAACATCAATGGCTTCGCCGCTGCGAGTCGCAAGGATGGCGTTGACCTGAGTAATCCGATCTCGCATAAAGTAACAGATTAGGTCTAGATAGTGGCAACCGAGCCATGAAAGGATGCCACCGCCAGCCAGTTCTTTTTTGAACAGCCAATGCTTCGGATTGCGATGTTTTACTTGCGACGTAATCAGTCGGATCTCCGCTGACATCGGCCGGCCTAAAATGCCTTCTCCAATGAGTCTATGAATCTCCTGTGATACGGGATGGTAGCGATTTTGAAAACACACCGTTAATTTGACGCCTGCTTTCTTGACCGCTTCTAACACAGGTTCAAGTTCGTTGGCACATCGGGCGACAGGTTTTTCCGTGATGATGTGTTTCCCGGCTTCTGCCGCACGAATAAGGATGTCAGGGGTTTCATCATTACGAAGGCAGACAAACACCACTGGTACATCTTCTCGATTGAGTAAAGCGTCAAGCTCAGTGTAGGTTGATTTGACCTTCTCGCTTCCGGTGCTTTCTTTGAAGGCTCGCAATGCGGCTTCATCCGAATCGAAAACGGGGACTTCGGTGATTGCATCTATCCAATTAAGTGTTCTCAAATGTGCTGTTGAATGGGGGTGAGTCACACCAATCAATCCAACTTTTGTGATTTGGGGCATTGCTCATTTCTCCCTTCCTCATCAATGAAATCCTCAATTGGCCGGATTAAAGATTTCCGCCAAGCGGCAGTGGTAGCGTTGCTATACCGAGAGATTTCACCGTGCTTCCGTCCATCAATTTTTATGCTATGTTATCACGAATGCTATGGAAACTTCAAGGGGCAATTCGAGAAATGGCTTGCAATTTGGTATAGAAATCTCTTATTCTATGCAAGACGTTTACAATTTTTGAAGGGAGCTTGTTTCTATGAAATACCGTGTGCTTGGACGCACAAACCTAAAAGTGTCTCTTGTTGGATTAGGCTCTGGAGGACCAAGCCGTTTGGGTCAAAGTACGGGTGTGCCGGAGTCAGAAATTCACCGCTTGGTGAGAACTGCGCTTGAACTTGGCGTCAATCTGATTGATACAGGGACGGGATACGGCGAAAGCGAGGCAATTTTAGGTCGAGCGCTTCGTGACGTGCCGCGTGATGGATATTATATCGCGACAAAAACCCGGCCAGAGCGTGACGGACAAATCCTCTCCGAGGACGACCTCATTAAAACGGTTGAGCGAAGTCTGCAACGCTTGCAGGTGGAAACGATCGATATTTTTCAATTTCACGGCGTTAGACCCCATGAATACACAGGAGTCGTCGAGCAACTTCTACCTGTTGCTGAGAAGCTGAAAGCACAGGGCAAAATCCGTTTTATCGGTGCGTCGGAGATGTTCTTCGATGACGGTAAACATGAAATGTTTCAACGCGCCTTAACCGATGATGTTTTCGACACAGTCATGGTTGGTTATAACCTGCTCAACCAAAGTGCCGAGCGGACCGTATTTCCACTTTGCCGTGAGAAAAATGTCGGCGTCTTAATCATGATCGCTGTGCGCAGGGCGTTGAGCAAACCCGCACGCCTCCGAGAGGTGATTGCCGACCTTAAATCTCGCAGTCGGATCTCTGCGGATGCTTTGCCTGAAGCCCAGCCGCTCGATTGGCTAGTGCAAAATCATGTTGAATCGGTACCGGCAGCGGCTTACAAATTTGTCGCCGCCGAATCCGCTGTTTCAACGGTCCTCACCGGCACAGGGAATCTCGATCACTTTCGATCGAATGTCGATGCGATTTTGGGTGCGCCTTTGCCACCAAAGGATATGCAACGATTGCGTGAGGTTTTTGGACATCTCGATGAGAGTCTGGGAAATTGATGAGAAATTCGAGATGCAAGATACACGAAGATGCAGAATAAGCTTTAGATATTGCACTATCACATCGATTTTTGGACATTCTACGGAATTCCGATTAAATTTTCGGGCGAAAATTTAATCGGTTATCGGACACGATTCTGAGAAGATTTCACAAACGTGACACAGACGTGGCGGGGGCTTGAGAAATTAGGTAATCTGAACCCGCCCCCTTTCGTCCAATAAGGGAACTTATTGGACGTTTTGAGACCGCAAGATTCAGAATAGAACTCTCATCAAGGGAAATTCCCTATAATCAAGAATGGAGGAGAAACTTCATGGAAAGGCGTTTTCTCGCAATAAAGAAATTTATAAGGTGTCAGCTTCTTGTATGTGCTAGCATTCTCGCTCTGATTCCGAACGGGTTTGCAGCGGACACTCCGCTTGTTCCCGCATTTCCGGGCGCGGAAGGCTTTGGCTCAATGACTCGCGGCGGTAGGGGTGGCAAAGTGATTGCCGTGACGAATCTCAACGACTCCGGACCAGGAAGTTTACGCGAGGCCTGCGAGACCGAAGGAGCGCGGATCGTCGTGTTCAAGGTGTCGGGCACGATAACTCTTGAAAGTGCACTGAAAATCTCCAATCCCTACATTACCATCGCTGGGCAAACCGCCCCAGGAGATGGCATTTGCATCAGAAAATATCCAATCAGCATTCGTGCCAGCGAGGTCATTATCAGGTATCTACGGGTGAGACTTGGAAATGAAGCGGAGGACGATGCAGATGCTATATCGAGCCGGTATCAAAAGAACATCATTATTGACCACGTCTCGGCAAGCTGGAGTGTTGATGAAACGGTGTCTATTTACCATTGCGAAAACATAACCGTTCAATGGTGTCTGATATCGGAGAGTATGTACAACGCGGGTCATGTCAAAGGCACTCATGGGTTTGGAGGCATATGGGGGTCAAACTATAGCACCTACCATCATAACCTGCTGGCGCACCACAGCAGTCGGAATCCCCGTTTTGCTTCGGGTTGCGGATATACCGATTTCAGAAATAACGTGGTCTATAACTGGGGTTATAACAGTGGCTATGGCGGCGAAAAACAACAGCAAGGCAGTGAGAAATTCAATTTCACCATTGTTAACATGGTGGCCAATTATTATAAGCCGGGACCCGCAACTGCTCCGGGCAAGGTGACGCACCGTATTGTCAGTCCCTCATCGCGCAGTGAGGGCGATGGTTTCGGCAAATGGTATGTTGCCGACAATGTTGTTGATGGCAACGCGGCGATTACAGCCGATAATTGGTCTGGCGGCGTGCAACCCCAGCACGGCGATACATATATTGCGGTGTTAAAGCTCGACGAACCGTGGGCATCGATGCCTATCAAAGGGCAGACTGCTAAGGAAGCCTATGATTCTGTTCTTGATCATGTGGGTGCCTCATTGCCCACGCGCGACATAGTCGATGCACGCATTGTTGACGAAACCCGCGGTGGCTACGCGACTTATGAAGGGGCAACATACGAAACGAAAAAGCGTGTGTCCAATCCATCTAAAAACTGCGGCATAATCGACACCCAAGCCGATGTCGGCGGATGGCCGGAACTCAAGAGCCTGCCTGCACCGCTTGACAGCGATGGTGACGGTATGCCCGACGAATGGGAAGAGAGGTACGGGCTTTCTCCAAGCGACGCTTCCAATGCCTCAAAGGACGATGACGGTGACGGATACACTAATATCGAGGAATATCTCAACGGGACCGACCCAACGGAGTTTGTGGACTATACCAAGCCGGAGAATAATGTAAACACACTCTCAGCAACGGCTTTCAAGACGAAGAGGTAAAAGCGCCCTAGCAAGCCGCCGTAGTTGACGGCGGGGACTCGTCTCTCACCCGAAGGGGAATCTTGAATCCTTAAAGATGCAAGGTGCAAGATACAAATAGGTGTGCATGCACCAAAATGGCTACGTAATTCCTATCAGGCGCAAACCACATTAGACGAATCTAAACACTCACCAAACACTGAAAGGGCATCATGTCAGAGAAAACCTTGAAACAGCGTATACATGACGGAGAAGCTATTTATGGAATATCAGTGTCCATCCAAACCGATCGGGACGGACTGGCTGCAATCCTCGATCAAGGGCCCTACGACTTCGTTTCAACTGATAGCCAACATGCCGCATACAACGAGGAACGACTGGTCGCTTTCTGTAACATGGCAGACGAATTCGACATCCCCGTTCAATTTCGGATTAAACACACGCGAAATGCCTACCTTCTCGGCAACTACCTCGATCTGGGGCCGTCCGGGATTGAGGTGCCACAAGTGGAGCTTGAATCAACAGTTGATGAAGCGATCGCCTATTTCTATTATCCTCAGAAGGGCATCCGAAGTTGGGGTGGAGGTGCACGGAAAGAGGGATCGGAACATGGAGATCGACTTGAATACGCCAGTTGGTGGAACAGCTACGGCGTGCTCTGGATGCAGATCGAATCTGTCCAAGCAGTAACGAATTCTCGTCAGCTGGCAAAACAGGGAGTGGATTGCCTCTCCTTCGGCCCCGCAGACCTCACTTTCAGTTTGGAGGCTCACCCGAATCACCCATTCAAAACTGTCGATGAGTGTGTCGCCTATGTCGCCCAGCAACTTGAAGGCACTGATGCCGCTGTTTGCTTTAGGAACGGCAGACGGGACACACGAGAAAAATATGCGGATATGGGAGTCACTGTTTTTCTTGAGTATCCGAGTTCGTAAAGCGTAAAATGTAATGAGTAAAATTGGGAAGCTTAAAAGTTGTTAGGTGAAAAATGCTCACGTCAACTCCTGTATCAGAAGCAAGTATAATACATGCGTTGCGTCAAGCTAGGACACCAGAAGCATTGGCTACTTCTAAGCTACTCAAGAGAGGAATTATTCGCCTCAAATTGGTCCCGACAGATCCATTGAAGAAGGGTGCGGCTGGTCGTTACTTCTTCGGTTCTCGTGAAATTCAACTGGCATTGGATCAACTTCATTCACCTGGCGAAGCTGCCGGTTTTGTCGCTCACGAAACTCGACATTATTTGCAACGGATAACATCGCAGACCTACAAGCTGATTCACGAATTTGAAGCGTATCAATGGCAACGTTCAGCAGATGAGACTTTTCAGCTGTCAGATCAACAGATCTGGCAACATATTAGAAGCCATCCGCTCTACAAATCTGTACCCGAATAAGGTAACTAAAAATACCATGAACAAGGATAGAACTTCAAAAACTCCAGCAAAGCCGCCAATTCTTATAAAGCAGATCGGTCACGTACAGACATTCCGATATCCGGAAACTGGCGAGGAATTTAGCACAACCATTACCACAAAGGATGAGATTCAAAATTCGGATGATCCTCTGAAGGTTGTTCTGGTGGTTAAATGGCATTCTAATTCCCCTTCGATGAAAGAGATAACTGCATTACGTAAATTATGTCCTGAACTGAAGGGTATTTCAGCGGGTGATTTTTTTTATATGGTGAAACGCACTTTGCCTTGGGAACTTGGAGAGTTTTATAAGTGGAAGGCCTTAGAGCTAATTGAAGCTGGTGCCAAGTATGGTTTAGATCTAGGCATAGAGGAACTTAGCAAAGAACCGAATCCACGTTATCGTTCTAAGTAGGTAACTGGCAGAGCGGACACGGTTGGTACTAAAATTATTCCGAGATTACTCTAATGAATTCTGACAATCAAATTGGTGGACAATCGCCATACAATTACCGAATCTGAACGTGAAGATTCATCAGAACTATTGTTATGCTTTACTACGCACTTGTTAGCACCGCAATTTCAGATGATCGAAGCAAACTCAGGGGTGGGATGCGCCTTCTCGCAGAAATCGCTCATAAACACGGCATTCCAATCACATGGGCGATCGATGCGACTTCAGCACGTACCTTTGCCAACGATTTCACCAAATGGCACGAAGCGTATGGTGATGAACCGTTGCTGATGCTGGACATCACGCCTATCTGGGAAACAGAAGCGGATTTGGGCGATGCGCGGCAGGCGGCAGAGCATATCGTAACGATGCGCGAAAAACTGCCGGACTATATTTCATCGGAGTGGAATAAGGTGGAAAGGCGGTTGCCGTGGGCAGCACCGATCGTCGCTGGGGCAGAATGGAAAAACCATGTCCTGCTGTATGCTTTAGAACAGGTTGGATTCAAAGGGTTATGGGGCTACCGTTCAGAAGTTGAAGAAGATCGGGGGTGTCCATTTGGCTTCTTTTTTCCTTCAGCAGATCGGCACAATTTTGCAGGACATCCTGCGAGTCAAGTTGTTGCGATTCCACACGCTTCGATCGATTCCCTGCGGACAAATCTCACCTCAACATCACAAGGGGTCTCTGAAGACAATGCGCCGGAAAATCTCCGTTTCCTCACCCTGAACAACACAGCACAGCAGGCATTTGATCACTACGTGACGAATTTGCCATGGAATCGTTGGCTGGGTTATGTTGAGCAAATCAATGCAGCGGATGTGAGTACGTTGACATCCGAACGGCTCGAACAGTTGGATGCCTATTTCGCGCATGTATGCCAGCAGCAGGAGACGCAGATTGTGCCGCTTTCAAAGGCTGTCAGCGATTATCAGACGCACTGCGACCAGACGCTTCCAACCTTTCTTGTCTATGTTGACCATGAAACTGGCACAGATGAGCCGCCATCGACGCTCATTTATTACGATGCCGAGTGTCAGATGCGCTTCGAGAAGGACAAGATGGAGCCGCTTGAGGTGAAAAACTATATCACGCCCCCTGTTGCATCCCGTTACGGTGTAGAGTTAAATTTGCCACAGATCGAGACATTTCGTCCGTCACGCACAAGAAATCAGTTGAAAATGCAATTTTCGTTAGAATCCTCGAAAGGGATGACTTACGGTTTGGCGATCTGGGGGGATCACACGGGACTCACGTTGGCGAAGTCGAATGCACGTTCTGTAACGTGGGTAGGCGATCGGTTGTTGTTTGTTCGAGTTGATTTGACTATGGGAAAAAATGAGATCGAGGTCGTATTGACGATTTAATCTTCAAGTAGGGAAGCTACATCACGGAGCGTACTGATGAATATTGAAGAAATCCAAAATTTTCTTAACGAGCAACAGATTGATGGTTGGTTGTTGTACGACTTTCGCGGCATGAATTCGATTGCTCAAAACGTCGCTGGGCTTGGCGAACGCAACATCACACGACGTTGGTTCTGCTATATCCCATCAACGGGTATACCTATATGGCTGGTTCACCGAATCGAGAGATCGCACTTTTCCGACGTGGTTGGCGATGTCAAAACATACATAAGCTGGCGTGAACTCCACAGTGAGATGAAAGATCTCCTTTCAGGCGCGAGCCGAGTTGCGATGGAATATTCACCCAACGCCTCAATCCCTTACATCTCACGGGTGGATGCCGGGACTCTTGAATGGATTCGTTCGCTGGGTGTTGAAGTCATTTCATCTGCCGAGCTGGTGCAACTTATTGAGGCGCGTTGGACAGAAGAGCAGTTCGCAGGGCACCAGGAGTCAGCGCATTTAATTTTAGCGGCGAAAGACCTGGCCTTCAAGTGGATTGGCGACCAACTCCGCGCTGGCAATTCAATCACAGAGTATGATGTCCAATGCTTCATCATGGAGCGTTTTGATGCGATGGATTTAACCACAGGGCATCCGCCAATTGTCGCTGTCAACAAAAATAGTAGTGACCCACACTATGCGCCGACAGCCATGAATCATCGCAAGATTGAGGAAGGGGATTTCGTGCTAATCGATCTGTGGGCGAAGCAACAGACACCGACTGCCGTTTATGCAGACACAACTTGGGTTGCATTCGCAGGGGTAACGGTTCCAGATCGCTACGTCGAGATTTTCGAGATTGTTCGTGACGCGCGAGATCGTGCTGTGGCGTTTATTCGTGAAAAGGCGGCGACGGGGGAGAGCATCTATGGTTACGCCGTAGACGATGTCGTGCGCGGCTTTATTACGGCGAAGGGGTATGGTGAGTTTTTCATCCATCGTACCGGCCACAACATCGGCACGGAAATACACGGAAACGGCGCAAATATTGACAACATGGAAACGAGGGATGAACGCGCTTTAATTCCCGGCATCTGCTTTTCAATAGAACCGGGCATCTACCTTACCGAGTTCGGCGTTCGGAGCGAGATCGACGTTTTCTTAGCTCGGCCAGGGAAAGACGGCGTAATAGTGACAACCGTCCCCATTCAAAATGAGGTATTGACGCTGCTGTGATTTTATAGTTTCTTTCTCAGATTCTATTCAACTGCCCTGATCTTTGCTGACTCTGGAGCACGAGTCGGTATCTTCTGCGTTTTCAACAGATCTTCGGGTACGTAGCCAGCGTAGTCAGCAATCGAACCGTGGGTCAGCGAGTAGACTGCAACATTGGTCATGAAACGGTAAACACCCGGGGAGTAATGAACAGAACGACTGGGAAGACTGATCGACTCCATTGCGCACATGTAGTCACGACGAACGACGAGCACAGAAAGCTGATTGGCAATGGTAATCCCTTCCAAAAAATTCCGCTTCTCCTTGTGCCGCAGATATCCATAGAAAGGGGCGACTCTCGCCTGGTAAATATCGAACCCAATCGGTGGACCACCCATTTCGTAGAAATTGTTGTAGATTTCATGGTCGTTGGAAATACGGTCAACATGATACTCTGGCAGAATATATCGCATCTGACCGAGGAACAAACCTGTCATTCCCCGATCTGGGTCGTTTAGACCACAATCGTCAAAAATAAGGAAACCGCCTTTTTCGACCAGGTACCGCCTCAATGCCCCAGCTTCTGCTCCAGAGAATTGATTATCCAATTTCCCACCGCCATATTTCCCAAGCAGATTTCTTGACCGGACAAGTGTCGGATCATGTCCCGTCATGAAAAGAAGCGGAGATTTCATCAAATTTGCGTCGGTTAGCTTCATCGCGCCGCCTTCAACGTTCATGTCTGTTTTGATTTTTGTGCGTTCATTCATCCACTTGGAAAATGCGTTGAGCGCTGAAGCATCTGCCCACCAATCACTGAGGGTGTGGCGAACACGAGTGAAACGAAAGATACCACGAATATCACGACCTTTACCAACGACATGCCCACCCGGTTCACCACGCGGCAAAGGAGGCACTTCGACATTACCGAGCATTACATTTTCGACGACCGCCTCTAAAGCGTCGGTGACAGCCCCAACCTGTTCAACCATAGCCAGCCCAGGGGGGCGATGAAAAGCAACCTTGACCTGCACTGTGCCGCTTCCACCTCCGCGACCTCCACCCGCAGCACCGCGTCCGATGCCCATACCGCCTCCACCTGTACCCGATACGATCGGAGAGGAGGTAGCCAGCGCATCGGGCGTATCAGAAACGGGCAGATCGGCGTGGGTTACCACTTGAGGCACCGGTGCGTTGGGATTTACGACTTTGGGAACATTTGGATTGATGGGCGCATCAAGCTTAACAACTTGATTTGAGAATGCCGACACGGTTTGTTGTTGAACGGATGCAGTACGAACAACTGCGTGATTGATTGCTCTGGGTTGAGGTTGAATTTGCTCAATGGCAACGGTGTTGTTTGTTGAAACCATTGGCTTTTGAATCGGTTTGATAATCGGTTTCCGAACCTTTGGTTTCGGTGGATCTTTTACAGA
>JADFGN010000262.1 GCA_022567695.1 Candidatus Poribacteria bacterium
TATTTGCGATGTGAGCCGTGCGAAGAAGGAGAGAATCGTGGTATTATATCACTTGCTAAGTCTTTTCATGTGCGTTATAATTTACTTCTTGAGGTGATTAAGATCTCAATGCACAAATAAAAAAGAACACAACGGTGAAAAGTCGCTTTCCGAACAAACAAAACCTTTGGTTGCTCGTACTCTCGTGCGGACTATTGGCGATGGGCTTGTGCCCTGCGACCACCCAACTCAGTGAGGACGAAATCAAGTTCTTTGAAACTAAGATTCGCCCCGTCCTCGCAGAACATTGCTACGAATGCCACGGAAAAGACCCCAAGAATATCGAGAGCGACCTCGTCCTGACGACGGCAGAAGGAATTCGAAAGGGCGGAATGTTTGGACCTGTCGTCTTCCCGGGCGAACCAGACAGGAGTCCGTTGATTTAAGCCATTCGTCACACCGATCCGAATCTGCAAATGCCGCAAGCGTACAAACTTTCCCACGAAATCATCCGAGACTTTGAAGAATGGGTAGCTCGCGGCGCCTTCGATCCACGTGACGATTCGAACTACGAACCAAACGCGATCCCGTCGCCGAGTGGAGATTACGATTTCAGCGAAGGGCGCAAACAAGCTGAAATTTAAACAATCGAGCAATCGAGTAAAGGAGAACTCCAATGACAGAGCATAAGACGCTACCTTTCGTGGAATCAACAGCCAGTTTCGCCAACCCTAAGTACCGAGGCACCCGCATGCCACCGCCGGAATGGGTTGAAGATCCCGACGAACGCAGCCACATGTATGTGCGTGAGTCGATAAGAGTTTATAACGCCCGCTTGCTTTCGCCACCCCCAACCCTTGCAGCGAATGGCTTCCAACTGGTAGAGGCAGAAACCCAGGTGACCAATCTGCATGACACCGACGCCGTGACCACGCGCTTCTATGCTGAGTGTTCAGACCTTGTCAAGGCCGTCACAGGATGCAACGAAACGAAGGTGATGCAACACCAATACCGCAACGGGTTCGGTGGACTGCCAAAAGGGCATCCGCGTGGGAATCGGCCAACGGCCAACCAGAGCGAAGGGACATACGGAGGCCTCCATGCGGATGTCAGCCCGTATTCCGAGGATGGGTTCGAAAAACTCGCCAACGGTAAGCACTTTCAAATGTACAACGTGTGGCGTAGCACCGATCTTCAAAGGAATATCTTTGTTATGCCGCTAGCCATTTGCGACATGTCAACGGTTGCCAATGAAGATATAGTTGCCGCCGATGCCTGGTCCCAGACTGAAACGCCAAGAAGGCTCGTCAGCTTGCGGCTGGTATATAACCCAAACCAGCGCTGGTACTACTTCCCTCGGATGACACCGCAGGAGACGCTGATCTTCAAGCAGTACGACACGCTCCAGGAAACGCCTTCCCTGCGCACGGCATTCCACGGCGCGATACAAGACCCGACGACGCCGGACGATGCCCCCCTTCGTGAAACGATTGAAGTACGCCTACTTGCCCTATTCGACGAGGAGACCGACAGGGAGGCAAGAAAGGCTCGGTTCCAGGCTGAGGTCCCTGATGCTCACGATGACGGTCGAACCTCTGATTGGATTCAAAGGTAAGGAGCGCGCCGCAATCCCTGAACAATCAACCTTGGCTTGTATGGTCTAAGCTGCTAGCGTTGCGCTGCCGCTTGCTTCGCCTTGTTGATCTTGGTCAACAGGTCCATCGCGTGCAACGACTCGTCCTGATTATATTGCGGGCACTGGCGTAGGCCAGCAGCTAGACAGCGGTGGACGGCTTCAGCTTGGTAAAGGAAGCCATGCTGATTCGGGAAGGCGGTGGGTATGCTCACGGACCCCGGCAGCGGATACTCAAAGTGCTGTACCGGCGCGGGCGCGTTAGCAGTCCTGTAGCGTGAGGGCACGCCATTGGGCGGCGGAACTCGGATGGTAATGCGTGTGGGACAGTGTCCCGGCTGTTCGAGGGTGATCCGGCCTTTTGTGCCGATGAACTCTGTCACTTCTGGAAGTTCGCAGTTGAACGGCGGAAACGTCAGAACGGCGCACTTGTCATCACCGTACTCCACAATTGCACCGCCGGCCTTGCGCCCTGCGGCAGTGATGGCCGTCGGCACAGCAGTTGCCCCAAACGCCAGTGGTGCGGCCTGGATGGTGTAGATGGGGTCGAAGAAGTCAGACTGAGTCATCACGACCTCGCCAATGGTGCCAGCCTCGATGGCGGCACGGGCGTGCTCCACGGCCGGGAAGAACCTGGTCCACATGCCGTCCTGCAGCATCACGTCCTTCTCTTTTGCCGCGGCATACATGGCTCGCGCATCGGAGGCGTTTTCCGCGAGCGGCTTCTCGCACAGCACGTGCTTGGATGCCTCAATCGCGAGGAGGCTGTGCGCTTTGTGGAGTCTGGTAATCGTCCCAACGTACACGATATCCACGTCTTCGGCTGCCACCATCTCCGCGTAGCTGCCGTAGGCAGATGTGATGCCGTACTTCGCAGCAAACTCCTTGGCACGGTCGGCTTCCCGTGCAGCCACGGCGGTCACCGTCGCCCCCTCGCATGCGTGCAAGCACATCACCCATTGAGCAGAGATTCTTGAAGCTCCGATGATGCCCCAACGCAACGGGAATGCGACATCTGCCGACTTTGTGATGCCAAGGCGAACGTCCATTGGCGTCCAGAGGGGCAGGTCGCTTGTCGCAGAATTCATGGCCATACACTCCATTATCTATACAGTAGAGGTTTACACAGCTTTTATGGAACAGAGCAAAACTCTATCCCTCAAAGGCTTTTGCGGGATACTAGCTATGACGTCCTTCGCACAGTAGAGGTTTATGCAGCCTTTACGAAACAGAGCAAAACTAAACACTTCTCCGGCTTTTAGGGGTTAGGAAATGAAATGAGAACGTTAATGAATTTGGTTATAAGATGGAAATTAATGCCAAGCCTGTTGATTGCCATGATTCTCATCGTTTCAATGCCTGTTTCGGCCCAAGAAAAAAAGAAAGACGATACTGTCACCAGCAACACAACCGAAAAAGAAGGGCAAAGTCGCTCATACAGCGTTGTGGCGGTATGATATCATAAGTGTTTTAATCTACAATAACCTGAACCGTAGGATATGGATGATAACCAACCGTCTTCGGCGGAGCCGTAACGGCCCAAACTCCATCTGGATTTTGCACTCGTCTACTCAAACTATGCTCGAACCATTCGATGAGTTTGGGCAATAATTAAAATTTCGCAGCTTCACTATCTACATTGTTTTGACGTTGCTTGCTCTATTTGACTTTGAGCACAACAAGCGTCATATCATCACCCTGTGGCGTGTGATTCGACCACTCATCGCCAAATCGAACGAGAGCTTCCAAAAGCTCAGAACCACTTTTCACCATTTTTTCCGCTTTTTGAATTTCGCTCATCATCCGTGTATAGCCGAATTGCTCAACTGAAGCAAAGCCAAGCCCAATTGGAAGATATGCTCAGCCAACCAAAATCCTTGTGGGTTCGACTGTTCCACCGTCAGAGAAAGCTCGGAGCATCAACAACATAATGACTGGCTTTTTGCCACTTTTGACGTGTGTGACTCAAACGAACGTTTGCGACACATACCGTTTTCGGGTATTTTAGCCCGTGCTATGACTGGGATTGAGAGGGTAGCTCTTACAGAAACACCTCCCCGATGAGGGGATTGAAACAAAACCTCACCGCAAACCTCACACACACATCCGCCTCCGCATTCTTCTTGCCCACTGCTATGAAATACTTTTCTGTTGACTTAACATTGGGGATGTGTATAATGGGGTACTTTCAAAAGTGGGCAGCGAAAGCCGCCGAATTTTAATTATGTGGAAGGTAAGTGTTATGACTGTATTTACACGATTTATCTGGATGTACGTTTTCTTAGGCGTCATTGGATTGATGTTCTCAAGCCCTAGTCTTGCCGTAATCGACCCCGGGACCGTTGTAGGCGCCTGGTTCTTCGAAGAAGGTGGGGGAAAGACGGTAAAAGATTCATCTGGAGGAGGAAATGATGGGACGATAGAAGGTGCTCCCAAGTGGGTGAAGGGACAGTTTGGTAACGCGCTGGAATTTGATGGAAAAAAGGATTATATTATTATCGCCCATTCTGATACCCTGAATCTCAACGAGATGACCGTCGCCGCGTGGGTTAATCTACGGAGTTATCCAGACGACGCACGAATCATCACCAAGGAGGAAGGAGTCGTAGCGCCTTGGACGGTTTATAGCCTTCAGATGAGTGGGGCAGGTGAGTCGAAACTCGAATTTCGACCGACAATTAACGGTCAGCGACAACGTGTTGCAAGCAACGAGGACGTTCCATTAAACGAGTGGACTCACATTGCGGCAACCTTTGACGGAAAGGAAGTGGTTCTTTACCTCAACGGGGAGATTGACCAGAAGGCACCACACGCCGGTGAGATGATGCAGAACAAGAAAGACCTCTGGTTTGGGGCTAGCGAATTTTGGGATCCAAGGTTCTTTGACGGTCTCATGGATGATGTGGCGCTCTTCAACGTCGCCTTATCTCAGGATGATATAAAAACCCTTGTGAAAAAGGGACTCGCCGCCGAACTTGGTGTTTCTCCGGCAGGCAAACTTGCCACGACCTGGGCGCAGCTCAAACGTCCTTAGTGCGTTAGGGCATAGACGAATGGCACGGTGAGAATCGAAGACCAATGTATTATCTACAAATGTCTCAACGGTGAACCCGAAGCGTTTGGGTTTCTGGTTGATAGATATAAAGAGAGTGTCTACGCATTCGTGTATTCGAAGGTTCGAAGGTTGGTAATTTCCACGATGCACAAGACCTCGACAACATTTACGCACAGCGCGTTGACCCGAATGGCAAAATCCTTTGGGCTAAAAATGGCATGGTGGTCTGCGATTTGCCCGGCTCCGAGCAATCCCCCGATTTCACTTCTGATGGCACCGGGGCTCTGGCTGCTTGGAGATAAGGAGCAAGTCATCCCGGCGCGCGAGAGTGCTCAGATCGTCCGGGAGGTCGCCGAGGAGTTCGGAAGGCCCTTCACCGTCATCGTCTATCCGAACGGTGACCACGGTCTGCGCGACGTAGACAGCGGCAGCAGCAATCGGATCTATTGGGTCAATCTCCTGCGCTGGCTGGACTCCGTTATCCGATAAGCCGACGAGGTCCCGAAAAGGTAAGCGTCAAACCTTGTTGGTAAGTTTTCAGCCCCAACAAAACACGAGAAATCGTGAGGTCACAATTCGTTTTTGATGCGAGTTACCAGTATCGCCGAATCCAGTGGTGTCAGTCACGGATTCACCTTTTACGCCTCCGGCAATTTCAATAATCTCCCGCCCCGTCGCACCGAGCGGCAGTTCATAAACGCCCGGTTTATTCACATCGCCGCTGACACAATAGAGCTTTGTTCCGGTATCCATTGTGGAAGGGGTTTCCTGCGGTGGATTCATCAGTGTGTCTAAATATCGATGCCCTATCGCTCGATACCACGCCTCACCGTGTTCAACGATAAACGGCAAATTACATAACGTTTCAACATTCTGTACGAGGGTAGGTTTGCCATAAAACCCAGATTCCGCAGGATATGGTGGTCTAAGACGGGGTTGTCCTCGTTTCCCTTCGAGGGATTCCATCAAAGCTGTATCTTCCCCGCAGATGTATGCCCCCGCACCGGGATGGGTATAAATATTCAGATCAAAACCTGTGCCCTGGATGTCCGACCCAAGATAGCCGTATTGATACGCCTCTTGGATGGCTTCATCCAGTCGCCGCTTGCCGAGCGTAAATTCGCCGCGGATGTAGATGTATGCTGTATGAACTCCGCATGCATAGCAACAGATCAACATGCCTTCGATGAGAAGGTGCGGATTCTTCTCTAAAATGTAACGATTGCTGAAAGTGCCCGGTTCGCTTTCATCGGCATTCGCAACGAGGTAACGCGGCTCAATATCTTCAGGAACAGCTTTCCACTTCACCCCCGTCGGAAACCCTGCGCCTCCGCGCCCCTTTATCCCTGACTTGAATATCAACTCCGCAATTTCTTGAGGCTGATGCTGTTTGATGGCTGTCTCAAACCGTTTGTAACCATTATACTGACAAAATACGTCCAATTAGGAGCACGGTAAAGTTGTTGAAAAAAAGGGGAAACACCGATACTCAAATTGCTCGTGCATTATCCCGGGACCGCAAAACCGTCAAACGAGCCTTACTTCAAACCGCCGACAAGACGTTTTCGCGGGAAAAGCGCGTATCACTTGTGGATTGCTATGAGGTGGACATTCTTTTGTGGATTTCAGAGCAGATTCCAGTCGCCGTGATGTTGGAACGAGTCCGCAAAGATTCGACAAATCCCTATCAAAGCGGGAAAAGCATATTTTACCAAAGAGTCCGGCTCATTCGTCAGGAACTGAAGCACACACAGGAATGCTATGTTGTTGGAGGCACCTGGCAACAATTCTATAACCTTGCTGTAAGAGACAATAAAGTCAAAAATAGCACGAAGGACAATCCGCAGGCTCGTTGGTTTGATCTGGTTTTAATTGATGAAGCCTCTCAGGTTAAAGTCGCACAAGCCGCTGGATATTTCTTACTGTTAAGGGAATCTGCTCATGTCGTCCTTGCAGGAGATAATAAACAACTTGGACCAGTTTACGGATTTCAGATGCCAGACGATGCGGAAGGACTCTATGATTGTGTGTTTACCTACATGCAGAAAAAGCATGGTATCGATCTTGTCGCTCTAACTCACAATTATCGAAGCAATGAACCGCTTACTGGATTCAGCATGACGGCACCGAAGAAGGCATTGCACTCGACCTCGTTAACGAAGGTATACCAAAGTCCGACATCGTGCTTGCTTTTCACTCACGTCAAGTGCGCGAACATACGGACTACGGTGTTGATTGATTGCTCTCCAATTCTGTCATCATCCTCAAATTCAGCAAGCGCGTCATGACACCACCTGATGCGGGAATTAATGTGCCGGTATCGTAAATCTTCATCGCTACGATGGCGGCGTTGGCGATATCTTGTGGTGTGGCAGGTCTGACCATGAAAATGTAACCTTTCTGTGATGCTTCCTCATAATCCGGGATACGAACCCGCGCGAGGTCTGTGTCGGTGACGCCGACTTCAATGCCGTTGACCTTGATTCCGTGTGTTGCCAACCTTCCCGCGTAGGTCTTCATGCTCATTTCCAACGCAGCTTTAGACATGCAATAAGCCGCCCGATTATCGGAGGCGAGCGTGTCGGAAATCGACAAGGTATAAATGATGCAACCGTGAATGTCGTGAGAGATCATATAATTCGCCACGCGCTGTGTGAGGAAATGTGGGGCTTTCAGGTTGGTATTCATGACCGCATCATAATCCGCTTCGGATTCCTCAAGCACATCAGCAATTCGCGTGATACCAGCGTTATTGACGAGTATATCGATTTTTCCGAAAGCATCACGGGCGGTATTGATGAGTTTCTGATGTTGTGCCAGATTTCCGACATCCGCTTGCACAACAACAGCTTTGCGGCCAAGTGCTTCAATCTCCCGCTGTACCTCCTCCGCCGCTTGAAGGTTTTGATTGTAATTGATCAGCACATCGGTGCCCTGACGGGCCAACTCAATCGCAATCGCCCTGCCGATGCCTCGACTTGAACCTGTCACAATTGCGCTCTTGCCTTCCAATGAGACATCTACTGCGAAAAAACCGAGTTCTGCGTTTGACATATCATCTGCCCTCCTTGTTCTGATGACTATGATAACATAACTTTCAAGCGACCTGTTTTCCCATCAGAAGTTTGCCAGAAGACTTAAAAAGTGAGTGCTGGTTAGATCATTGGTGAGCAAAGCGTAATCCAATCGAAAGCGATCGATATTTACCCCAATGCCTGCGGTGGCATCCCCGTCCCGGAGGCCTGCCCGTAAGAAGATAGATTTGTTGAGCTGATATTCCGAACCGAAGTGATTTTGACCATCAAATCGTGACTCGTATTCGTAAGACAGAACGACTTGATGGTTGAGGATGTCGTTGTGGTAAGAAAACCCAAACTTGACATTCGTGGGAATTAACTCCTCACGTTCGGAATCGGTGTTCCATGTCAGGGTTGTCTCGGAGATGTCCTGCACATTGAGTCCAACACTAAAACCGCCAAACCCGCCTACTCCCAGAATTGCGTTGGTATCTAAAACGCGAATCAGAAGCCCTGCGTCAAAACCAAGCCCATCGGCAGATTTGCCAACCAGTGATTGCGAAATACGCTTCACATTCACGCCAAGCAGAAATTCTGGTGGAAGTGAATTTCTGCCGAAATTATCCCACCATTCCTGGCTGATAGCAAACCTTGTGGCAACGGTAACTATGAAGGCGTTCTCGCTGTCACTAAGGAAGCTGTCGGGTTCAAAACTCGGACGATACTTTGCAATATCTCGTCGGTTACCGGGACTAATGTTCCGATCAAATGCGGGAAAAATCGGGATATCATTAACTCCCGCATGAATCCACGACGCACCAAGTACAAGATGCGTATTAATCCGGTTGATTGCCCCGACGTAATTGAATGTTCCCAAGCCGGATCGGCGTGCCGCGTGCATAAAACTGAGCTGGACCTTTTCAGGAATAGCACCGGCCCCCGCAGGATTCCAGTAGGTTGCGGTCACATCATCTGCGACACTCACGTAGGCCCCACCTAAGGCAAGCGCACGTCCACCCACACCATTCGTGAGGAAATCACCCGTGTAGTTCTCAGCCCACACCGAGGAGAGAACTGTCAGGGAAAAAAGCAAAAAAAGCAGAATTCCAACTGCGGATTGAGATGGAAAGTGAGCCACACAAGTTGGCAACTTGCGCCGCATAACGTTAAATATGATTCTGGTCAATTCACCCTCCTTACTTATCTGATGGCTTTATGAATTTCGGATTTCGATCTTTGCCTACAATTCTTAATCTGACAAAGTGGTGTTATAATTTTCACAAACAAACTATCGGTTTCCTGTCATTCCTTCGCGAAGTTTACCCTCGAACGCAGTGAAGGGCTCGAGGACAGGCCTGAGTGGAGCGAAGAGTCTCTGCTTCTAGATTCTTCGCAAGGCCTCAGAATGACAACTTTAATCCTGAAAATTAGTTAGGCATTCTACTCATTCATTTTTTGATATAATCACCGACATTGAATAGGTGTTAATAGAATTCCTCATTATTCTCAGATTCAGTGGTCGTAATCGGGATTGTGAAAAAGCACGATTACGATTAATTTGGGTAGAGCTTTTTCTCTCGCTATATCCCATCAAAGAAGACAACTCGACAATCTCTGTGTTGGAATGTGGTGGAATACATGGGCGCAACCCCTCTCTTTTGCGATATTGACCTCCACACGTTCAATATCGATTCAACTCAGATTGAAGCTTTGATTACACCACGAACCGTGGGCATTATCCCGGTCCACCTGTTTGGACTGTGTGCAGATATGCAAGGAATTCTAGAGGTCGCTCAGAAGCATAATCTCTGGGTTGTGGAAGATGCTGCCTGTGCATTTGGTGCGTGGTATGGTGGAAAACATGCGGGCACGTTTGGCGAAATGGGTTGCTTCAGCTTTCACCCGCGAAAATCCATCACAACTGGCGAGGGAGGAATGATTACGACCCAACGGGAAGATTTCGACCAACTTGCCCGTACTCTACGTGATCATGGTGCTTCGCGTTCTGACCTTGCACGCCACACGGGTAAAGCGGGCTTTCTTCTTGCGGAGTATCATCATCTCGGTTATAATTACCGCCTGACTGACATCCAGGGAGCACTTGGGTGTACCCAGATGGATCGGACAGAATGGATTCTAGAAGCGCGTTTACAACGAGCTCGGCTCTACGATGAGATGCTTGCTGAGGTGGAGTGGTTAGAAATACCGATGGTGCCTGAAGAGTGCATTCATGGGTATCAGGCTTACGTGTGCCTGTTCCGCCCTGAAGAACCGACGTTAAGCAACGCCGAGCGGTTACATCGGCAACGCAATGAGTTGATGATGCGGCTG
>JADFGN010000263.1 GCA_022567695.1 Candidatus Poribacteria bacterium
TTTTTGCTATCGGTTGCACCGTGCCCCGAAAAGAAAAACAGGATGGTATCCTCTGTCTCCGTCTGCGAAAGCCAGCGGGTCAGTGCACGCAGGATGTTGATCCGTGTGGGTTTATCTGCTGGATCTGCTGAATGATTTGTCATAACCCTAATGTGGTCAAACGCGCCGAGATTTTTATCGCCCAAAATCTCCGTAATCTGTTGCACATCGTCAATGGAGTAGCGGAGATCCGTAATCCGTGAATCTTGATAATCTTCAATCCCGATGAACAGTCCCCATCGCTGACCTTTGAACTTCGTTTTGCTAACTTGTAGCATGCTCTCAGTTATCGTGTTTTGCGAGTCGCTGGTCGTGAGTGAGTCATCTGGGCTGGCGGTGACAATTTGTGTCGGTGTTTCTTGTGAGAACTTAACTTCGACACCACGATTGATCAGAGCGGGGATATGTACGTTCAAAGATCTATGGCTTAACGGATTATTCGTCACATCAACAATATCTCCAGCGTCAATACCGAGGTTGTCGACCAGTGGCTGAAGATCTTCGATTTGGTTGCGACCTAGTTCCCATCTCTGCAAGTTACCAAATCTTGCTAATGGTGAGATATCAGCGATCTGAATATTGTAGAGATCTAATCGTTGCAGTTCACCCAGCTCTGCCAATGGAGAAATGTCAAGAATCGGATTGTGACTCTCCCCCGTATGAATTTCGCGGAGGGACAAATCTTGCAAATGAACCAACTTTGCTAAAGTCGAAATGTCGGTTATTGGGTTAGAACCAATCCATAGTGTTTGCAGGTTGCTAAGCTCTGCCAATGGCGATAAATCGGTGAGATTGGTATTTTGGAGATCGAGAAATTGCAGGTCATTAAAACCAGATAATAACGATATATCACTCCCAATGGGATAACTATCAAGCCCCAGTCTTTGTAGCTTCGTAAGTCCCTGCAATGGAGAGATGTCAGTGATCTGGGTGTTACCAAGTGCCAACACTTGCAAATCAACAAATTTTGCCAATAGCAAGATATCTGTGACCTGTGTCCCGTAGAGATCCAACCATTGCAGATTTCGCATTTTCGCTAATGGTGAGATATCATCAATCTGGGTGTGACTTAAAACCAAATCGGTCAACTCAATCAACTCGGACAACGGGGATATGTCCGTTATCTGAGTCGCACCACCAAGATAGAGGCTTTGCAAATGATTCAGCTTAACCAATGGTGAGATGTCAGTGATTTGGGCGTCACCTAAATTCAGGCTAGTCAGATTTGTGCAATACTCCAAGCCTGTAAGGTCTTGTATATCTTGCTTAAAACCATACAGTGATGTAATCCCTAACAAATCGGCCTCCGTGATAGCTCCTTGGGGTTTGCCAATTGTTTCTCTGATCACGGCCTCCAGATTTTGATCTGGAATGTTTACTATTGGGGGGACTATTGGATTCGCTGATTCTTTGATTTGGATTCGGACATCATCGATATGTCCAACTGTGTTCATGATTGACAAGGATTCGTTTATCCAGCCTTTTGGATTTTGAATCCCGTCCGCCGTACCAATGAGATTACCGTTTATCATAAGGCGGTGTTTGCCTGTTTTGAACGAACCTTCTTGGCGAAAATGATACCATTGCTTTTTGAACCATCCCATGTGGGGTCTGCCATGGATGTTCAGTTGGTGCAAGATTGTCGGCTCTTGAACCGTCCAGTAAACGTCAGATCTTCTTTTTTTTCGATCAACTGTCCCAATAGAAATCCACCAATTCTTCTCCCCTGTTTTAGATTTGGCATGCGTATCCTTGATTAAAACCCCCTCTTCGAGATATTGGGGCGGATACCACCAGAATTCGATGGCATAATCCAGTTGTGTTAAAAGTCCTATTTTTTCGCAGTCGATTAAAACCGCAGGATCATTTGGGCCATGAGAATACCTGCTGGATAACGCGACTGTTGTGCTACCGTTATTTTCATTAAACTCTTGGGCATAAATGGTTCTCCATATTGAGGTCGAGGCCGACAAGTGTGTAGCTGGTTGCATGCAGCCTATTAACAAAATAGGCTGCATTAGAATACAAAATACTATGCCTACTTTCTGATTCTGTTTGATTTGAGGTTTCATCTCTTTGAACACCTATTTTGCTTCGACTCGCCTGTGCCCAACCCTTACCCATGTCAAATCATCCAAGCCGTTGCCTGAAAGAAATTTGTTAGGCGGCTGTCGCATAAGGTTTGTAGTGAGAGACAATTGCTTGTAGCATGCCTAATATTTCGCCAACTTTGTTGATATAATGGCGACCACTATTAATCGAAATGATGTCATTTTCAAGTTTTAGGAATTGCCAACTCTCCCCGGTGGTGACACAACCGAAAATCGTATCGATGGGATTGTCCTCTTTTTGATTAAAAAGTTTGGCTCCCAACATTTGGGCGACGCACTGGCCTAACCCACCTTCGATATCATTCTTCTTTGCTTCTACGATGACTACGATGGGTGCTTGTATTATGGGTAAGGGCGGCGTATTGGTCAAAATAAAATCACACTCACCAACCAAGCCACTGTCAGGTTCAACATCCAACCGTTCACCAGAGTAGATAGAGAAGCTGTTGTGGCTGAGTTCTCTGCCCGTCAACAGGATAGGCACGACGAGAAACTCAGACCTCGCTTTTTCACTGTTGAAAGCCAACTGGATTCCCATATCAAGTGCTTCTTTGAGCCATTGAGACGCTTCGATAGGTTTGATATTTTCAAACAGATCTTCTCGTTTTAGTGTTAAGCTAAACGCTTTTTGAACGGTAGCCAAATTAAAATCGCTATAGGCCATCGTAACCATCCCTCCGCTGAATCTATCTGGCTCTTTAGTTTTATGGGCGCACATTTCCCGCTTTCAATCTACCCCATATAATAGGCAGTTTATCAGTGGCCTCCACCGCAGCAAATGCAGATTCACTCCCGAGCCAGTCGATTACATTCTCAGTGAGTTGGAAAAGCTGATCAATGTCCTTATTGTTTGCATGATAATTTGGAAGCCGCCAATTCATGTTGAAGACCTTTCCATCTCCGGCTTTCCAGTATCCGAAAGCCGCAATCCGATCGCCCCAATCGTTTGCGGGAGGTCCCCAGGCGTCTGCGAGTGTGATAAAGTTTTTCCAGATCTTGTCGAAATAATCACCGCTTTTGGGATAACCTGTTGAGTTCACTTGGACGCGATCTCCAACCTTTGGTGTATTACCTTTCAGGTTTTCAAGTCCATCGAGTAATCCGAGCTTTACTGTTTCATCAGTCACTGTTATACCGACGGCGATTCCATCGTTTGCAACCGGACCAAACTGTCTCGCTTCTGGGTCCTCCAGACCCAGTGCGGTTGCGTAGCGAATCGCCCAACCCGTAAGCAAAATCGCCCCGCCTGACTCGGCATAATCCAAGAACGCATCAATCTCAGGATTTTTCAGGGGACCGGGATCTGAATCGCCATCATGCCACCAAACCACAGCGTACTGCTTGAATGTCCCGCTATTTAAGTCGTTACGCTCTAATCTGTCGGTATTGAAGGTTTTTTCCGAGAATTCAACAGCCAGTTTGGTAAACGGCCCTTCGTCTCCCAATATGACAAACCCGACATCAAGAGGGGCGGCATCCGTACTCACAATCAATATAAACAGTATCAAACTCATCAGAGTCACTTTGCGAATCATAATTTTCTCCCTATCTTTCGTGTGTATGGTATCGGTTATACCAATTCAATTGAATTGTTGTGCATTGAGCACCTCATTCAAACGTTTGAGATACGATTCCTCCGATGGTGCAAGTTCAATCGCCTTTCTAATAACCCTTTCGGCTTCTGCGTACATCTGTTTCTTGAAATACATCCAAGCGAGTGTATCCAAATAATTGGGGTCCTCTGGCGTTAATTCAACAGCGGTTTTGGCATGTTTTAAGGCTTCGTTGAGGCGAATCCCTTGTTCTGCATAGTGCACCGCTAAATTGTTATGCGCTATCGCCAATTGCGAATCATGCCGGATAGCCTGTTTGTAGGATTCAATGGCAAGGTTGTATTGATCGAGTTTTCCGTAAACAAGCCCAAGGTTATAGTAAGCTATCGCTAAATTTGGGGAAAGCGCAATTGCTTTTTTGTAGTTTTCCACCGCCAAATCATAGCGGCACCGTGAAGCATAAATAATGCCCAAGTTGTTATACCCCTTTGCATTGTCGGGATAGGCTTTGACCCACTGTTGCGCTTTGGCAAGCAAGGGGTCGGTCGGTCGTAGCGTTTCAAAGAATTCCATCGCCTTTTCCGCCGCTTCTCTTTTCCCCAGCTTAATGTAGGCTTGGGCAAGGTTGTAATGGGCATCCGAATAGTCGAGTTGAATATCAACCACTTTTTGATATTCCGCAATTGCCTGTTTGTATCTTCCCTGTTTCGAGTGAGCCTGACCAAGTCCATAATGGGTCGAGAGCAGATTTGGGTTTAATCGATCGGCTTGACGATAGACTTCCATCGCATCATCGAATCTCCCAAGCTTCAGGTAAATCTCGCCAAGACCATTGTACACATCAACATAATCGGTTGCTATGGCAATCGTCTGCTTGAAGGTTGTTATGGCCTGTTCAAATTTTCCCTGCTTCGAATAGACCAAGCCTAGATTATAACGAGGGAAGGGACTATCAGGTGTGAGTTCGATCGATTTTTGGTAGGCTTCAACCGCGGCTTTGTACCGCTTTTGTTCTGAATAGGCGACCCCGAGGTCTTGATAAGCATCGGCATAATCTGGAGCAAGTTCGATGGCTTTTTGATATTCGGAAACCGCTTGATCAAATTCTTCAAGTTCGCGGTAAGCTGAAGCCAATCCATAGTGAGCTTCGGCAAAATCGGGCGCATCTTGGATGGCATTCTTGTAGTACGAAATGGCTTTACCCGCTTGCCCCAGCTTCACGTAGAGCGTTGCGAGATAATAATTTGCCGGAGGGAAAGAAGGTTGCTGGATAAGGGCGTGTTGAAAGGACTGAATCGCTTCTGTATATTTGCCCTGTTCAAAGTATTTGAGTCCACGAGTGAAATGCTGGGACGCAGCCGGGGACATACCTCTAAGCAGATCAGAATTATCAAATTGAGCGGAAGCGTTCCGACCCATTTCTCCAGAAAAGGAGGTGACGATCAAGAGGATTAACAACCAATATGGTTTCATCACAAATTATAGAAAAGGGTGAACAGGTCGGTCGATATTCCAATCTCAACAGTGTTGTTTTTAATAGAGTTTCAGGGTTTAATTCAGTAATCCATAGACCTGACAGGTTTGCCAAACCTGTCAGGTCTAAAACCACTGTTATACGAGAATATTTCCTTATACCTTCATGAAAACCGACCAACACGCTTCCTCACCCTTTGACGGAATCGCTATCTTTGTTTGATGCTTCCCCACGTCGTAGCTAATTTTCCAGCAGGTTCCACCGGCCGAAGTTTATCTTCCATTATCTCCCCTATTTCGGCTTCCGTGATGATTCGGTTAAAGAGATACACTTCGTCAATGATTCCTGTAAAAAATTCTTGCCCGGGGTGTCTGGCGCCGACCATAATCGAGCCGTCAATTTCATCTACCGGCGGCGGTTTGGCTCCACCACCAACTTCCACCCCATCGTTATAAATTTTGACACCTGATTTAATGTCATAGGTTGCTACCAGATGCGTCCAGTCTTCCGGTTGCTTATCGTTCGACACGCCCTTCTGTGCCCATGTACCACCAGATGTAGACCAAACATACGTCTTATTGTCGCCCTGCCTAAAAATGGTTGCCCATTTCAGAGTTCCCGCAGTGACCATGTAATTCCACTCCCGGATTTGAGCGTCACCGCGCTTCACCCAAAACGCGGCTGAAAACTGTTCGAGCAACTGTAAGGTGTCTGTAATCGGAACCATAACGTAATGGCTCTTTGTCCCATCAAACTCAAGGGCCGTGCCAAATTTACCGGGAACCCATGCCGGATTCTTGATAAGTTCTCCATCGTGTCCATGCACGGAGCCATCTTTGGCAACATCGCCTTTTCCTTCATCAAAGGATAGGTATAACACAATAGATTTGTCATCCAAGCCAGCTTCTGACATGGGTACGGTTGCCAACACAAAAACTACAATGAAAAGAACGGTTAAAGACCTGAGCATAACTTCCTCCTATTCAGTCAGAGTGAGTGGCGTGCTTGTTTCAAACGATCTCGCAGATTGCTTTACCTATCACAACTTGCGTTACACGGCATTCATCCTGAAAATGATTGCTTCATTTCCTACAACTTTTTCCTTAACTAAATTTCTCTGTTAAACTATATATTTCAAACCACCAGCCCCGCAGGATGACTGATTTCTTGCGGGAATTTATTCATGAAAATTAGTTAAATTGATGCCTATGCCCGAGCGACAAGATGACCCCATCTCATTTTTAAAGTCCATGATGTCATCGATTCTTGAAGTCAAGTTAAAAATCAGTGGCAACACTTATCCCGACGTATTGAATCTCTCCATTACGAAGCTGACCGTGTGGATGGACGCCATTATAATAATTGAGAAGAAACTTCAGCGTGCGTTTGCCTTCAAAAAGATAACCGTAAACCACGCCCACAACAAAGTTGGTGCTCCAAATCTTTTCAGGGGTATCGAGGTCATATCTATCGCGGTAGTAAAAATCAGCTGCAGCGACGAGATATTGGAATTTGAGACGCCGAAATAGCAGCGGACCGCTCTGTTTTTCCCAGCCCCGAAGGTAGATTTCCGCGCCCACTTGCGACTCGTTATCGGAGGCTTTCAGTGGTCCTCCCTGACCATTAAATTCAGGAAATGAACCCTCTTCGGTGAAAAACCGATGCCCGCCATAGCCACGCAAATAGGCGATACGGAATGGGAGTCCTTTCTTCCCCCATGGGGTGTAGTGGTCAAGAGACGCGAAAAGGTCATGCGCTTCGTAGCTCACATTATACCGGCGGAAGTCCACAGGAAACAGTCTTACTGCGTCTAACGCGTATTCATCCCCGAGATGTGTGCTTTCGTGGAAAAATTTATAACGGAAGGCGATATTCTTAAACCACCGGGGTAATCGAAGGGATACCCCGCCGCCTATCCGAAAATCCATGCTGATTACGGAGTCAGATTCGGCGTCAAAATCCAACAGCATGTGGGCTGACGTTTCTATGAACGTTGTGATGCCAGAGATCTCCATGCTATTTTCGGCAGGCCCCTTCTCAGAATCATATTCAAAGTTGTATCCATAGATCGGGAAAGAACCACCGTAGCTCACATCCCAAAAAAGATGGTCTTCGATTGCTTCTGCGTTGGAAAAATCGATTGCATCGCTACGATAAAACCGCATCTGATGAATTTGTGTGCGAATATCGGCAATCATTGGCTTGAAATACCGAAAGTCCTCCAAAGTATAGTCCTTACGAGCTTCACTGTTCGTCGGCAAACCGACGAGCAGTTCCACGACCACTATCCAAATGGCAAAGCGCAATTTAATCTTCATTTTGCTTTCTCCTGGAACAATAGTAATACGAGTTTTTCACTTAGCTTACTTTCAACACCTGCATAATTCTTATTAGATTCGACAAGGGTTTGAGCACTTCCAATTGAGAAAAACTCATTTTCTTTGGATGACATGCTGTACTATAACCGGATCTGACAATAACATTTCAAGTGGTGTTGAAAACAGGCTTAGCCATCTTAAACTTGGAAAAATGAGTGAATACGCGACTTCTGAGCCAAGAGATCTGGCATGCCAGATCCTTGATTTTATTGACTTTTCGCTCTAACTGAAAAGGTCGTAAAAATGAGTTGGATTGAGAATTGGAGTAGTATAGTATAATTCGCGTGAAGTTTCAAGCGCTTTAGCGGGGCAATCGCCGCACCCACGAGTAAAGCACGTAGTTCATCCCGCCAATAAAACCGAATACGTAGGATTGGAGTCCTGCCAAACTGCTGTAGGATTGTTTTAAGAATAGTCCGATGAAAATCGGCACACCCAGCGCAATCATGACGTAGGCCGTTGTGCCTGTCGCGCCCTTTGCATCCCAGAATGAGATTTCTCGTTTCAACACACGAAGGTAATCCCGGCTCCACATTCGCGAGGTCCATTTCCCATGAATGTAACCGAGAACAATGCCCAACGCGAAGCCAATGCTGCTCCAAACGGGATTGACATGCCGAAAGTAAACGGTAGTGATCAATGCCCACGTGAATTGTCCTACCAGTGAAATAATTACGAAGGAAATCAAGATGGTGGGTTTCATATAAAAAGGCAGGTGTCGGCGGTGAAGTTTACCTGAACCATTTCGTTTTCTATCTCGCTGGGAGAGTTTCACTCAATTTCCTTTCGTGAGATGTTGTGTGAAACTTCAGACGGACATGGATATTCATTGAGCGCATCCTCGCCCTTCGTTAGCGTATCAACCCCTAACCGTCGAGAAAGTTCTGTTCATGAAAATCGCGGCATCCCTGCTTGTTGCGAATTGACGTTCATGAACTTTGTCTTGCATAATCGACAGCATTCCGAAAGATTGCCAGTCCATCGCCTTCATCAGGTATTTTTTCCCGCGTCCAGCGTGGATGATTAAATCGCGTCAGGAAACGCTCCGGATGGGGCATCATGCCAAAGATTCTGCCGGTGGCATCGCAGATCCCCGCGATGTGGCGATCTGAACCGTTCGGATCGTCGGGATATTCCGGGGATTCACCATCCGCTGAGACATAGCGAAACACAACCTGTTTGTTCGATTCGATCGAATTCAGGACACCATCCGGTGCAGTAAAACGTCCCTCTGCATGTGCGACAGGGAGATAGACATGGGATTTCAAATCTCGCGTGAAGACGCAAGGGCTTTCCTGCGTCTCTAGGTGTACCCAACGGCATTCGAACTTCGCGGAGGTATTCATCGCCAAGGTTGTCTGTTGTTCTATCTCTGAATCGAGACGTGGCAATAACCCGGATCGGACGAGCACCTGAAAGCCGTTACAGATGCCGATAATCAGCTTTCCCGAATCGACAAACTCAGTGAGCCGATCGGCAAGTTTGTGCTTCATCTCATTTGCAAGCAAAATCCCGGCAGCGATGTCGTCACCGTAGGAAAATCCGCCGGGGATTGCCATGATCTGGTATTCATTGAGTTCGGTCTTGCCAGCAATAAGTTGGCTGATATGGATTAACGCGGTCTCAGCACCTGCAAGCTGAAAGGCGTAATCTGTTTCGTAGTCACAGTTTGTGCCTGCGGTGCGAAGGATGAGGACTTTGGGGTTCATTTTTTCCCTCTCGCTCTTGCTTAAAGTGTGGAACATTCAAAGAGGATTTCTGCATGTTTTTCCATTTCCTCTAGGGAATCTGGGTATATCAAACGGACTTCACATGTTTGAGCGTCAACCAATAATTCGCCAATTTTGCCGAGACAGCCTTTAGAAGGCGTTGAAAAAAGCACGGGTACGCGCCATTGAATTGGATCTTGAATCAGTAATTCGGGTTGACCTGCAGAGAGCATATTGCCAACTCGTAACAGAAGAAATTGATTTGCCTTCTGCTGGGCGATTGGCGCGGTAAAGTTAAATTTTGCGCTAACTTCTAAGTGAATCTTTAACTCAGCGTTTGCGGGCAGGTCGATAGTAGGTATAACAACTTGCATCGTAGAAATGACCTCCTCGTTTGATTATTCGTCCAACGAACAGCAGATTAGCTCAACGTGTCCTTGGAACGCTTTTCATGTACGGCTCTGAGATGCTGAAGGCTTCTGATCTGGACATGCGGTAACTGATGTTTTAGATCCGAGAAAAACATCGCCATCAAGTCTTTCCAGAATCCTTTCGGATTTTTCGCCTGAAATTCAATCTGGGCTTGATGTTTTTCATCAAAGTAGGTGACTTTCGTGGACAAAAAGTAATCCTGCCAGTAGACATGGACAGGCTTAACACCTTGCCCTGTTCGTTTTCGAGAAATCATCAGTTTGTTTTCCTTTTGGTGGATTTTCACCAACTTGTCTAGTTTCTCTTTCT
>JADFGN010000264.1 GCA_022567695.1 Candidatus Poribacteria bacterium
CCACCGGTTTGAGTGATATTCTTACCACCGCAGAGACGCAGAGAACGCTGAGATAAATTCAGGCAAAATTGCTTCTATGCCAGAGAAGAAAAAAGATATAACGCAGTTGATGCCTTGGGCAGCATTGGTGAGAGGTTATTTAACGCCGGTGAGTCCGCTGAAGCCGTTATTTCTGGTTTGCTAAATGCGTTGCATGACGAATCAGAGGATGTCCGCAGAAATGCTGCTGATGAATTGGGAGACACGAAGGCATCATCTCCGACTGCGATTTCGGGGTTAATCGCCGCATTTACTGACGACTCAGACGATGTTCAAGACGAGGCAGCCGACGCATTGATTGAAATTGGTACATTGTCCCAGGCAACCGTTTCCACGTTAATAGAATCATACAACAATGAGCCAGACGAAGATGTGCGATATGGGCTTGTCGATGTATTGGGCGGCATTGGCGAGGAGTTGGTCAACGCTGGCGAATCCGCTGATATAGTTGTTTCTACTTTGATCAAAGCCTTGAATGACGAATCTAAAGATGTGCGTCGCAACGCCGCTGATGAATTAGGGGATATGGGCGCATCATCTCCGGCGGTGATTGAGGCATTGACAAAAGCGCTGAACGATGAATCAAAGTCTGTTCGTCGCGAAGCAACTAAGACATTGGAAAAGATAGAAACACCTGAGTAATGGTGGCGTTTTTAGTACGACTTTGTCACATTTGTGGGAGAGCAACGCAAATCTCAAATACTCGCTCGGCGGAAAGCCCCGTTCCGCATAACGAATCGCTGGCTGCATAACGGTCTCAAGGTCCAGCCGACCCCAGTTTTCGATGACCTCAACCCATCCCTTCAGTGTAGCAGGAACGCCTACCGTGTTGGTTCGTCATCGTTCTTGTCTCCAATCTGATTCAATCAATTTTAATTTCCTTCGTCAGCCAGTCCGAGGAGGTTCAGCGTATCACAGTGAAGAATCTGCTCAGGCAGGTCATCCGGAAGTGCAGGTAATCGCATCTCTTTGGAAAGTTGAACCACATTGTGCAACCCTTCAACTGTTTCATCAAAAGTTGCAATAGGATAGTCGGTGCCGAAAAGAATCTTGTCCGTAACGCCGTATTCAACCGCCAGCCTTAGCGAATTGTAGAATTGCCAGGGGCGATAGAACAAGCCCGAAATGTCCGTGAATACATTCGGTTGTTTGCGGATGAGGACGATGGTTTCGTTTTCCCACGGATGCCCCATGTGAGCAATAATCATCTTCAGATTCGGGAAGCGGAGTGCAATGTCCTCTAGCAAAATGGGATTGGCATATTTGAGCGGTGCCTTGCGGGGAAAGGTTGTTCCTTGATGGAACATAATCGGCAGTCCATATTGTTCGGCTTTCGCAAAGATGGCAAGGGCCCTCGAATCCGTCGGAGACCAACCCCCGTAAATCGGGCTCATTTTTAGCCCTCGAAGCCCGAGTTTTTCTACGGCACGGTCTACCTCCTCAAGCGCATTGTCCTCGGTTGGGCAGATCGCCGCGAAGCCGATGAATTTTTTTGGATTTGTACGAACGTAATCCGCAACGGTATCATTGACGGTTAAGAAACCTGTGAGTGGTGCTCGCAGACCAAACACAATCGCCCTGTCCACCTTTGATGTAGCGGAATTGTGCATTTCGGGCGTAATGTCTAGATCTACCTCCTGATGGCGCATGATAAAAGTCTCGCGGGCAAGCTCGTCGGTCAACTCCCCCGGGTATCGCCAGAAATGTGTGTGACAGTCAATAATCATGGGTATCGAGCCAGAAAGCTGAATTCTGCTCCTTGTAATCGAGATGTTAAGGAATAGCAACTAAATTAAGTTAGTCTCCTGCTAACTCCCCTTGGCAAGGGGAAAACTGTTTTAAAATTCTTTTCGCTTTTAGGTGCTATCTAGGATACGGTTCATTGCTTCAAACGTATGTTGGAGGATTACATTCCCATGATGTGCATAGGGAAATTGCTCAGCAATCCAATACCCTTCAAAACCGGAATCTCGTGCCGCCACTGTCACTTGGGGCCAATTCACGTCGCCTGCCAAGAGTGGAACAAATCCATCAACGTTCCCCACTTGACGCCGAAAATCCTTCATGTGAATTTCACGAATCCGATCGCCCAGAATCCGAATCCATTGTTCAGCAAACCCATAAAGCGTCACATTGCCGGTATCCAAAAGCACGCCGCAGAAAGGACTTCCAACATCGTCGATCAATTGTCGCATTTCTAAGGGACTGAGCAGAAACATATTCCAGATCGGTTCGACTAACATTGCGACTTTCAGCTTCTCTGCCGCTTCCGTCAGTCTACGAAGCGCAGACAGCGTTCGCTCGTAAGCGTCACAGTAATCGACTTGATCGGTTGTCGCATCCCACATTTTGCCCACATAGCCTGGGATAACCAACACACCAGAAGAACCCAGTGACCTTGCAATCTCCATAGCACGAGCGACTACCTCGATACCTTTTTGTCTTTCTGTAGCATCATCGGCGGTAAACGAATATTGCAGCGGAGCGATCTCGAGGCTGGGAAATCCCACGCCTTCATCCCGTGCTCGTGAAGCTATTTCGTTGAGAATTTCTCCGTCGGTACTCAGATTGAGCAAACCTGTTGAGATTTCAAGGTAGAGTTGGACACCCTCGAAGCCTAAATTTCGTGCCTTATTGAAAACACGCGAGTAGTCATCGAGTGAACCCAGAAAATCTGTGCCACCTAAAAAGTCTGGCGTGTCTGCAAACGCCCGAATGACAATTGCCTTTTTCCAATTCAACATTCGACTGGTCCCCCGTTTGAAAATTGTGAAACTCGAGAAAATCGATATTCCTCAATGCCCCGATTTCCAATTTCCTTGCTCTTGTTCGCGGACTTTCATTTTATAATCCGTGGCTTAATGGTGCAGGTTGGGCAGATCTCCCTAAGATGTTCGCGTCTTACCTCCCACAGATTCAACGCTTTTACCAGTGCGGCATCTGCGTTGCCCACCTTTTCGTGTCGTTGCAACTGGCGTTCGTTTAGTGTTTCATCAAGTTTACGCGGAGACACCGGACAAGTTTCAGATCGGAAGGCAAGCCCTTGCACTTCCTGAATCCTGCCATCCGGCATGACCACGCGATCGGCATTGCCGAAGGAATCGATACAGCCACACGGTACGGACATTTCAGCGACGTGGTATGCGGTAGATGACTCATGCGTCACCCCTAGTGTGAGAATATATCCACCGCCGTGAATGAGCTTACCGATTGGGCTGTCCTGTGCCCAGATGCCAGCCTCAAGATGGTCACGGCAATATTCTTCGGCTTTTGGTCCAATGGCGGCGACTGCGTGGGTCGGATGCAAGCTGCGCACTGCGTTTGAACGTCGCCACATGGCATCCGGGATAGCCCCATTTGTCGTGGGGGTCGTCATGGGATTGAAGATCGGAACGCTCCGGTGATTGAAGGACGGCATCATGAGCGTTCCACTCTCACCGATGACCGCTAATAGCGCATCCACCACCCCGTCGGCACCTCCGATGACGTATCCAATTTCTGACAGAGAACTATGCACCATAACGTCCATCCCCAGCTCCAGTCCTAACTCCTTAAAGTCTGCGATGAGCCGAGACTTTGAAATCGCATCTTTCGGGTCGATTAACTCTGCGTAATGAAGTTCGGCATGGGCTTCAAAGAAGGTGATGACTTGCTCTACCGTCACCTCTTTCCCGTATTCACTGGAGAGGAGATCTGCAATCTCATCTATGCGTCGGTTGCCATCCGCCCAGAATAACGCCCATGGTTTAAGCTTGGCGTCCTCCATTTTTGCTTTCACGTCAGCATGAGTGTTGTTTCCCCAATCTGGCGAAAGCACGGCCGTTCGATGCGGAATACGGTTAGCACTGGGCACATCGTCCTCCAGGGCACGTTTCCCGTTGCCAGCCACTTCGCGCACTTGATGCTCACATTCGTCGAGATGGTTCATTATCTCTGCCCGGTTTCCTCCCCACAGCCAGCGTTTGAGACGCTTGATGGTTTCCCCGTGCCCTTCACGGATGTAATTGGCTTCCACCGCTGAGAGCTTTAATTGATCGAGTGTCCAGTCAGTCTCCGCCGTTGCTAATTCAACTACGTCTTTACTGTCTGCATTTGCGAGAAAATAGAGGTATCCGGCCATAGCCACTGTGCACGCTGCCAGTCCATCCGCGCTCACCAATTTAAGAGTATCGCCTGAGGAGTGATATGCATCGGACGCAACATTTTTGTCACGATGGTGAGTTGTCAGCCACGGGGCAGGAAAGCCATATTTCGGATCGCCGATGAGGGTATCTGAGGTTGACATAAAAGGCTCAACGAAAAGCTGATAGCCGGGATTATCAAGTGCGATAGCTTCCTGAATAATCTTCTCACCAACTCGATCTACAAATCCGGCGGACATAGGAATTGTCGTGTGCCATTCGAGTCGTCCGTCGCAGACTTCAGGTTTAGAACCCACCGTATCAACAACGACGCCAGCTAGTGGTGTTTGCAAGCGTTTAACATCTTCGAGGTACTTGAAGAAACCGTAGCATTCGTAGGCGTGGAGCAGGCGGATGCTACGCCGGGGCCTTCTCAACAATCCTTCAGCGATAAGACCTTCTAGCACACGCGCAACTTCAATACATAACGCCACGCCGGAAGCATTGTCCAACGCTCCTGGCTCGCTACTATGTGCCAGCACCCAGAGTTCGTCCTGGGAGTCGATCGCACCGCGGATAATCCCGCTAACCACGTCGTGAGTCCCAACGTATTTGCGAATATCGACCTTCGTATGTAGCGTCAATTTTCCGTGCTTCTGTGCCATTTTGCGGAGCCGTTCTCCCTCATCCGCCGAAAGCACAAGACCGACCAAATGTAACGCGGCATGTGCGAGGGGGACTCCGCCCCAGCCGAATTTAGTCCAAGCCGTCGCTTCAGGGAGTCCCTTTACGGGTCGATCGGTGATGACACCTACCGTTTCTGTGTCAGCCAATCGTTGAAGGTGAGGTCGCGGGTCCATGCGCGTCAGCACTATCTTGCCTGCAAGTCCACCCGGCGGAATGCGCTCAAGTTCTTCCTGTGAATCGAGGATGACCATCTCATTCTTCATTCCCTCGCGTGGAGTCGCTGCACTCCACTGGATGACGTGCCAGGGGTTGTTCTGATAGTCCAATACCCGCTCCTGCACAGGATGAACTATATCGACCGTGGCAGCGTGTACATCGGCAGCTTCGTGAATAATCCAACGCCCCGAGCCGATTCTGCCTCCTGTCTGAAGCGGGGTTACCTCAACAGTCGCCCCCGCTTCCTCGTAGTGGCGAATGAGCGTTTGCGTTGTATCGTGAAAACGATCAAAGGAATTCCAACGATCCGTTTCCACAATGGATGCCGCCGTTTCCAGCAGCCGCTTTCCGTCGATCTGGCGATACAACAGAGGGAGGATTTCTCGACAAAATCTCATAAGTGAAGGTGGGGTTTGCCACGTCATAGATATCTCCTCATTTGATCAATGCGGCAACTCATTGCCGCATCGCTTGAATCAGGGCCTCCATGTGTCCTAGATAATGGTCAAGCACTCCGCGTCCCTTCTCAGTCAGACGGTATTCTGTTTTAGGAATTCGCCCATCAAACGACTTCGTACATGTGATGTACGCCGCCTCCTCCAGTTTGCGAGCGTGCACGCTCAGGTTGCCGTCTGTTGTGTCCAGGAGTCTCTTCAAATCGTTGAAGCTCAGAGATTCATTGACAGCAAGCGCACTTACAATTGCAAGCCGCATCCGCTCATGAATGAGGCGATCGAGTCTCGGTGAACCGCTCTTGCTTGTGAGACCACGTACCACCTGCAATACAGGTGATTCGGCAAAGGTGTCTATATCCGGTTCTTTCAAAAGGGTATTCTGTTTAGCCATTGTCTTTCCTCGCCATCCACCAACCGAAAATGATGTGTAATCCGCCAAACCCAGTGCCCATGAAACCATCTCCCCAAGATGGAGGTGAAAAAGAAGCCGCTACACCTAAAAGCATAAAGCATAGTCCCATCACTGGAACAACTCGTGCCGAGAAAGCCCCGCCTGTGACAATGCCTGTTCCGTACAGTAATAACCACAAACCGGGAAGCGCACTGGTCAAACCAACACGATAAAACACGGCAGTCAAAAATGCCCCCGCAAGCATGGGTGGACAGAGGCTAAAGGCAAACTTCCGACCTATGCCTGAGAGGATCGGGATTTTAGCCTTGTACGCTTTACGACATGTTAGCCCTACACCGACAGTGATTGCAAGCGCTGCGTCTACCAGCCATGTTACGAGCCACGCATCGGTGCTAGACTGCTGCGAAGCAATAAAGGTTGCGAGGATAGCTGTGAAACCGATGATCGCCGTGCCCCACCCAGAAACGGCGGTAAAGTATCCCGCACGTTCCATCGTTTCGCGGATGAAAATGAGGTTTTCTGCGGCATGCTCATGTAGCGCTTTTATTTTAACACGGTCAGGTCTTGGCCGATTAGGATACATGATAATATACACCTACATCTTAATGTTGTCAAGAACTTTTTATTACAAAGCAGAATCACAATCCCTACAAAACTGGTTCTATGTGTTAAGCCAATTCTCTACGATGAGATCATCAATCCATTGAAAATGCGAGTCATCAGAGACGAGAATCAGATTTTGGTTCTGTGCTGTCGCAGCAATCAGGATGTCTGCATCAGGAATCGGTCTTCCCTTTCGCTTGAGGCCTACATGAATTTCCACGGCTTTATCGAAGACTTCTTGAGTGTCCAAAAACAGCATTTCGATTGTTCGGCGGATGGCCTCAAAATCCCTGAGTTTCCTTGTGGCGTTTACGGCTAAAAGTCCTCGTTTGATTTCATAGTAATTGATTCCGCTCATAGAAAGGGCTTTCCCAGAAGAAGCGGTTTGCTTCCATTTTGCAACTACAAGTGCATTCCCGTTGATTCGGGCACTAATGATGTTTGTGTCAAGAAGATACAACGAACTACCTCCCTTCGACCGCTGCATTAAAGATTTCGATTTCCTCTGGCGTTAAACCGTCTAACAACGTACCCATTGCTTCTCCTGCCATCATTTGGCCAATTCTTCGGGTCAGTTCCTCTTCGGAAATGGATAGCAGTTCTTCAGGGGTTACGTTCCCCTCCATCTGCTCCGACCAAATATCCAGAAATTCGATTTTGTCGATGAGCCGTCTGAAAACTTCACTCGCTTCAAGCTCTTTATCGGTAAGCTTAGAGATCCGGCGCAAGGCTTCGATTTTCAGTGATGATGCAGACATATTCTCACCTCCCAGCAAAGATTTGTTCGTATATTCTATCAGCGAGTTTATGTGGTGTCAAATCCAATATCGGCAGATTCCATAATTAACGCCTTGAAAAATGCCTCTCCCTTTTCCGTTAAGTTCTCGACCCCATCCGTCGTTCCAAACGTAATTAATTCACCACGTTTCCACGGTCCACCGATAGGCTCCAAAACACGATCGGTTAAATCCTTGGTGATCGATAATTGCTCTGAAAGAACGCGCGTTTGATAGAATCTTTTGATGAGATCGAAAATCTCTGCCGCATTCCGCTGGAGCCAGTTCAAAGCGGCTTTTTCACCTTTGTACGGGAGGAGGCGGACGCGAAAATAGGTCTGAATGAGCCAGTAAATATTGGTGTTGAGCAGCAACTCACCCGGTGTTTTTGGAATCACGTTTGACCTCCATAAAGTTTTTGGTGTTTGATGAGTTGGAGATGGTACTATATCGTAACCTACAGTTGTCTCATGAAACGTAATGCATGAGCCTAATATCTAACACTGACTTCGGAGATCGATATGCACGACGCACGACTGAATAAACTTGCAAACATACTCATAACCCACTCGACGAAACTGCAACCCGGTGAGTCTGTTCTCATAGAAGGGTTCGATATCCCACAGGAAATGATCATCGCTCTTATCCGCGCTGCGCGAAACGCTGGCGGCATTCCGCTGGTTGAAATCAAGCAGAATCGCATCCAACGCGAAATTATTCGCAACAGCGATGATGACGGCATCAAACTAATCGGCGAATATGAAGCCTACCGCATGAAACGGGTACAGGCTTACATCGGGGTGCGCGGCAGCCACAATATCACCGAAATGTCTGACGTGCCCACGGAAGCGATGCGTCGCTACGAGAAGTTCTGGCTGACCCCTGTTCACTTTGATATTCGCGTTCCAAAGACAAAATGGGTTGTCCTGCGTTGGCCTACACCGTCAATGGCACAGCAAGCGAAGATGAGTACAGAAGCGTTTGAGGACTTCTATTTTGACGTTTGTACCCTCGACTACAGCCAGATGGAAAAAGCGATGGTTCCACTCAAAGCCCTGATGGAAGAGACAGATGCGGTTCACATCGTCGGTCCGGGCACAGACCTGAAATTCAGCATCAAGGATATTCCCGTTATCCCCTGCGCGGGTTCACACAATATCCCCGACGGCGAGTGCTTTACCGCTCCCGTTCGTGAATCGGCTAACGGCGTTATTCAATTTAACACGCCGACCATCTATCAGGGAACGACGTTCACCGACATTCGGCTGCGTTTTGAGAACGGGAAAATCGTGGAGGCATCGGCGAATAACAGCGAGAAATTGAATGAGATCCTCGATACGGACGAAGGCGCGCGGTTTATCGGTGAGTTTTCGCTTGGGTTCAATCCTTACATTACCAACCCGATGCTCGATATTCTGTTCGATGAAAAGATCGCCGGATCGTTTCACTTCACGCCGGGACAGGCTTACGAGGAAGCGGATAACGGGGTTCGATCGAGTGTTCATTGGGACATGGTTATGATTCAGACACCTGAACACGGTGGCGGCGAACTCTATTTTGACGGGACGTTGATTCGCAAGGATGGGCGATTTGTCCTTCCTCAGTTGGAAGTGCTAAACCCGGAGAACTTGAAGTAGGACAGGCATTGCTTCGTCCTGCGAAATCTTGGTGAGTATCCCAACGAACTGTGAAGATCTTGACCAGTCCTCGTGTCGTATGCTATACTTGGCACATGAATAATCGCGTTTACGATTGGAAGGGAGAAAACCTCCTGCGCAATGAATCAGCCCTTTCATCTCTAACTGGAGTCCATTATGAATTCCAAACGTATAATTTTTTGGTTTCTCCTTTTCTTTCCTGTTTCAACCGTTGCTTTCGCCCAGCAAGTGACCAAAGCGGATATTGACACCTTAACAACAAAAGTATCTAATCTCGAAACAACGGTCAATAACATCGATAAACGGCTCATCCGTCTTGAAACCAAAGTGGAAGAAATGGACAAACGTCTTACCACACTGATTGTGGAGTCGGATAAACGTCTGACCAAACAGATTGATGACCTAGACAAACGCCTTACCAACAAGATCGAGGAAATGGATAGGCGTATCACTGCTCGAATCGACCTTCTCTTCTGGGCAATTGGGGCGTTGATTGGGGTCGTCTTAGCTGTGATTGCTTTGCCTCAACTGTTAGGCTATCTACAGGGAAGGCGAGAGCGTGAAGATATGCAAACGAAGATCGAGCAACAACAAGCCGATACCATGCTGGCAGCCGGCGCGCTGGCGGTGCAGTTGGATAGGGTGTTGTGGCGGGGTGGGTGGGAGTGAATCAGACTAGAAAAAATGAATAGTGATAAGACCCCTACTCCTCGCCATAAACCCGCACTTCTTTTTCAAGCCTGCCAGCCAGCTTATCCTTTTCCACCTCGATAGCATAGCGCGCTTGCAGGTTAATCCAGAAGCTTTCGGATAAACCAAAATAGCGCGCCAAGCGCAAAGCCGTATCTGGAGATATGGCGCGTTTACCATGCACGATCTCATTGATCCTTCGCGGCGGGACGCCGATCCCACGCGCCAAGGCGCTTTGACTCAGCCCCATCGGCTGCAGAAACTCTTCAAACAATATCTCTCCCGGATGAACCGGCTCAAGTTTCTTAGCCATCTCTCTCACCATCTAGTGATAGTCCACTAT
>JADFGN010000265.1 GCA_022567695.1 Candidatus Poribacteria bacterium
ATTCCGGGCATCATCTAGGGCGAGTGGTTTCTCGTGCTTCGGTAGCGATTGAAGCTGTTCATGCGCCAACGTGAAAAAATTTGCGTTGCCTTCAGGCAATCCCACCTTCAATTCGTCCGGGTTGAAAAGCTCATCGTCAGATGGAATTTCCGCGTCACTCGATTCTATTGACGGAGAGAAGTGCTGATGGACAAATCGGTAAAATTGTTCTCGGTTGTCCTGATCGTAATTGTGAGTTCCCGGATGTGTGTTCTCGTGGTATTCAAAATGCCCTTCGCGGTCAAAAAGCTGGTAGAATGGGATGATCGGATTAAAGACCGCAGGTTGAGCGCGTTCTGCGACGAAGCAACAATCGTCCCTCTCGTTGTAGATGAGCAACGCTGGACGAGGTGCGAGCATGGCTGTGAGCTGAGGGTAATCCGCGATTGAAACCAGATCGGTCGGGTTCTGCTCCAGATCGCCGATGTCAGATCGGTGAGCAACGCGATTGTGTAAATCGATATAACCGGCGGTGGGCACAACTAAAGAAATACGAGTATCCAACGCGCTCAAAATAATCGTCTGCCAGCCACCTCCCGACAATCCGGTCATGGCAAGCCGCTGTCGATCGGCGGTGGGATAATTTTCGAGCACATCCAAGCCGCCCCGCATCGCAAGGTAGAAGACCGAAAGCCCGCTAATCCCGCAGAGATCGAGGTATGCCAATCGGTTGTGTTTGTAGTCTACCCCTTCTAGTTCCCCGAAAACAAGCCACTCAGGGTGGAGTGCGAGTATTCCTCGCTTGGCGAGATTGATGCATCGAATCTGTTCGTATTCGATGGCTTTCCCTTTGGGACCAACGTGTCCGTTAACGTTGAGAATCGCGGGTACCTTTTCCCGGATGTCCGTCGGTTCATAGAGAAGTGCTGGAATCCATAGTCCGGGAAGTGCTTCATACCGTAGCTTTCGGATCTGGTATCCTTTGCCGGTTTGCAACGTATCGCCCCAAACGACCTCTGACTGTTGCTGCTTCCATTCTTTGGGAACCCCACGAAATACGACTTCATCAAGTATCCGCTGTCGCAGTTCTTCACTTTGGCGTTGCCATCCAGCCTTCGTGTCAGGAAGTAAAAGTGGCGGGACGCGCCTTTTGATGAACTCACCCATTTCTTGACGAACTTCCTCAGACGACAATATTGGCTCGCTAAGCCACCCTTCTTTTGAGTCTGTAGCAGAAAAAGAAAGGCTGAAAATCACAAATGGTGCCCAAAACGGCATGGTATCTCCTTTTCAGTGAAGTGATCATTTTGTTCCTGTTCGATTAATGTCAGATTATAGCACAATTCCGCGAGCAAAATCGCATTTTTATCTCCTTTCTCTTGGGTTCTATTGGGATTTCCAACGGCTATACAAAATACCACTGCCCATTACTTTTTTGGCAAAATCTGTTGGTCATCCGGCTCAAAACATCCTATAATTCAACCATAAAAAAGGTACGGCGAGATTAGGTTTTCATTGGTAACGATAAGAACCTCGACTTAATCTGTGGCGATGCCGAATCAAGGAGATTATGAGGTCGAATCTTGTAAGCACTAACATCAATCGCCTGAAGTGGCTTAGATCGAAAATCTGGATGCTTTGTATCCTACTATCGTCTGGCCCCCTTCTGCTACGCAATTTGGGTCATCGTGGACTGACCTACTGGGATGAATCGTTTCACGCAATCGTCGCTCGAAATTTGACGAAACACCCACTGAAATTCACTCTCTACGATCAACCCTGGCTATCCTACGACTACAAAGGGTGGGGAGGCAATCACATCTGGCTACACAAGCCTCCCGTTGCGATGTGGGAGATTTACTTGTCCCACTGTGTTCTTGGCATTAACGCCTTCGCTCTGCGGTTGCCGTCAGCAATCACGGCGACAATCGCCGTTTGGTTGACGTACCGGATTGCAGCAGACCTGTTTGATCGACGTACCGGCATCATCGCCGCATTTCTGCAAGGGTTCAATCCTTTCCTTTTTGCCTCCGTTCACGGCTATCGCTACTCCGATCACATCGACATTGCCCTGCTCTTTTGGGTTCAGGTTTCATGCTGGTTGCTGTTGCGAGCGATTCGCACAGGGAAGATACGTCTTTACGCACTCTCCGGTGTTGGGATGGGCTTGGCATATCTGTCCAAAAGCTATCTGGCACTCATCACGTTTGGAATCGCCTTTGTCGTCTGGCTGGCGGTACGGATTAAATTGCTCGACCTGGAAGGGGGACGCATCCGGCTCCGCGACATCGGGGTGCAACTGCTCACATCGATCCTCACCGTTGCGCCTTGGGCAACCTACTGCTTCATTCGTTATCCGAAGGAGTTCATTTGGGAACACAAGCGCGTGCTAGACCATCTCAACACAGATATTGAGAGTTGGGGGGCGACATGGGATCGACCGTTGTTCGACTATATGATTCTATTTTATCCCGTGTTTTACGTCGCTGTTATCGCCGCGGTCTTATGCCTGATTTGGGTGATGTTCAGACGCCGAAAGCTCGGTGAATTCTTCATCCTTGCGTGGGCAATTGGCGTTATTGTTCCACATTCCTACGCATTTACCAAGACGCCATCCGCAACGATGATCGCTGCTCCACCTCTGCTCATCTGCCTTGCTGTGATTATCAGCCGCGCATGGGAACGTAAGGATTGGATATACACCGCCATCTGGTTTGCGTCAATGCTCGCTATTACAATCGTGGACGGCGGGAGAAGTTTGGTTGAAGGCAGAGATCAATTTGATACAATCCAGAAGTCCATTCCTTTCATCGAAACCAATTTCTGGATTATCAACCAGCTTATCGCTTTTGCGGTGATCTTCGCTGTGCTAGCGGCGGGATACCGACTGATTCGTGGGTTCGCATGGCACAAATGGATGTGGTGGGGATTTCGAATCGTTGCCCTCGGGATTGGGCTGATCCTTGCCAAAGGTTACGTTGATTCAGCGGTTGACGTCACAGATCGAAATGTCGATGACCCATTATACACAACAATAGGGCGACGAATTCAGCGTGAGTTACCAGAGAACGCCTGTCTTTTTCTGGACGATCCGCAGGTTGGCACACACTTCTTCTTGATGTATTACGCAGACCGTTCTACGTATGTCATCGAGAATCAATACCACCCGCTCCGTGATATACTGAAAGACGCCATGCAGGTTCGTGAAGCGGGTGGGATTCCGTACATCGTTGCTGTGACCGAGAAGGCGTACGAGTTTCCGATTGTCATGGAGGGTGAGGCAATGCTTGGGGATGGTCGGACAAAGGCTTATCGCGTTTACGAAATAGCGGAAGATAAAAACAAGGTCAAGGAGTAACAAGAATCTTGCATTCTCATTTACCAATTCCCTCGTTCCCCAATCTCCCTTCCCCTACCACTTCATCAAAAAAGGAGATTTGCCACTTCACATCTTCAGGGCTAAACTCTGGACTCAGATAGAAGGAATGCGTGTAAATGACGCCATCCTGAACTGACGTCATTGGCTGCCCAGATGTGACTACGGTGTTCCCTATCGTTACCGTGATTAAGGGCGGAGTTGCCCCGATGCCGTCACTCGGAATGGCGATGATATCCTGGTACCTCGGATGAACAGGGTTTGGCAATACCCATGTGCGGAATTCTACCTTATCTCCTAACTTCGCATTGTAGTCGTAAGATGAAGCACTTCCTCCGGGAAAAAGGATGTTGTCCTTCGCCTGTACGCTTGGAACGAAAATCACCTCTTCAACCTTCGATCCAAAATTGGAGATAATTAAGTGTCCTCTCCCCGTATCGGTCAACGGCATATTATTCACAGCTATCGGAGCACCGCCTTGAAATGCTATCACTTTGACATCGTAAGATTGCCGACTATCTCCCACAAAAGTGAGACTCAAGCCACTATCGCCTCCGTTGGCGGAGAAGGTAATATAATGTGTTGCGTAAACATCGAGCACATTTCCATCGACAGCAGTTGGATATGAACGGTGTATCCGTCGAGGACGGAGGTTTAATTCCTGGTTGCGATACCCGAACAGACCATTCGCAAATTCGGTATCATCCAGGAAGTTTGCGATTTTCCAATCGGCAAAAACCGCCGGGAAGGTCTTCGTCGCCCCACGTGAATTCAGGGCGTTGTTGATACCTACAATTCCATTTCCGTGATTTCTAACAATCGCCGCTACTGTTCCCGGCCCGCCATAGTGTTCATCGAGATAGAGCATCCACAGATACGATGCGCCGTAGTGGGCAAGCTGACTCCGGCTTCCCTCGGGCCATCGGGTTAACGATACGTGTGGTCTCTTTTCAAATTGCGCAACATGTCCCTGGGGCGGATAACCACAGAGAAACATTGCATAATCCGAACACCCCTCGTTGACCCATACCTCTTCGTCCCGATCGTGTCGCCAATGAATGAGATGCTGAAATTCATGGGCAACCACTCCAAGCCCTTCTGTACTCCCCACATTAAGAGGATGGGTGTCGATGTAAAGCATATCGCGTTCGTTGCTGCGAATCGGCACGCCTAACTCCGGGTGTCTGAGAACCCCACGCTGCTGATCGATTGGACTGAAAAATCCAGCAATAAATCCGCTACCTACGGTTGCTCCATCGCGAATGTCCAATAAGAGCAGATAAATCTTTTCATCACCGTCTGTGTCGGGTGGAGGCCCAAAAAGCGTTGTTTGGATCTGATAGATTCCTCGGCTCGCATCTGCTGGCACCGAATCGTCAAACGCCCGACGTATCGCTTCTACCGTTGTCGGATGTACCGTACGCCTCCATTGCGAATCTTCGACGAAGATATAGCAGAATTTCCCAATCTCGCGCAATGTCGTTTGGAGCGTATACTGTTCATGCGTTTTGAAGTTAATCGAGAAGAAAGAACGGCGATCGCCGACAGCGAGTTGAGGGGCATTCGGTTGAGCGGGCGCAGAAGGAAAAGATATCGTGTTTGGAAAATGATCAAAAAAATAGGGAGTGCCATCAATCCATGCATTACAAATTGTAGGCACTCCCGTTAAGAGAAAAATAACTAGAATATGGAATGTGTCAAACGTGATCAGCGAACTCTTTAACTGATGAACAAATGAACTCCTCCCTTGCTTTGCTTTCTGCATTTTCCTATTTCCTTCCATTCCTACCTTTCATTCTTCCAACGCACTCCTTAGTTTCTCTCGGATTTTCATATTATCTGGCTCAAGCTGAACGGCTTTCTGCCACATCGCGACCGCTTTTTGCTTGAGCCCTTTTTTGATATAGACATCCCCCAGGTGATCTTGAACGTCGGCACTTTCGGGCATATAGTCAAGTGCCTTCTCCAATTCTGTCAATGCTTCATTTAGTTTTCCCTGCTTGTAGTATGTCCACCCAAGGCTATCCAGATAAGCTCCATTTTGAGGTGATTTCCGTAGTGCTTTCTTGACCAGTGTAACCGCCTCGTCCAGATTGGTGCCGTTTTCAGCAAAGAGATAGCCGAGCGCATTGTGGGCTTCTTCATGATGGGGCGCGAGTTCAATCGCTTTTCGGAGATGGTACTCCGCTTTTTCAAAATTCCCCGTCTCTTGATAAGATACTCCCATCCAATAATTTGCATCGACATGATCTGAATCTTTCTGTAGAATTCTTTGCCAAACATCGATGGCTCTCTCTGGTTTTTCAAACATGAGATAAAGGTATCCAAGGGAATCATAGGCTTGCTGGCGGTCAGGAGAAATCTCAATCGTTTTTCGGAGATGATATTCGGCTTTTTCAAAGTTCTCCAGTTCTTGATAAGCGAGTCCAATCCCAAAGTTGGAATCAATATGATCCGAATCCTCTGCCAAGACCTCCTGCAAAACCTCAATCGCTTTCTCCGGTTTCTCGGAGGTGAGATAAAGGTGGCCAAGCCTAGCACGGGAATCCCTGAGTATAACATCGTAATCCAGTTTGTCCTGCGGTCGAGCAAGTCGGCGTATTTCTGTATAGGTGCCGATAACTTTCTTAAGGCTGTCCTCGGCGTTCTCCAATACATCCGGATTCCACTCCCTTCGGCCATAGATTCGATCGTGAAATTCTTGATATTGCTCTACATATAAGTCCACCAGCGTTTTATGCACTCTCAATTTATCTCGATCAATTTTCACCGCCCGTTCATAAGCCGCAATTTCTTCTTCCGTTTTCCCCTGCTTCTCATAGGCATTTCCCAGCCTAATATAGAGGTCAGGTTGGTAGGGCATGATACGGGTTAGCTCTTTGAAGGAGTGAACTGCAAGTTCGTAGTCCTTTCGGAACACGGCGGCGTTTCCGAGGGTACGGTGTGCTTCAACATGGTTGGGGTCAAGTTCAACGACCTTCTTGAATTCTGCAATCGCCTCTTCCGCATCCTTCCACTTTCCTCCAGAGTAACGTAACCGCTGAATCAAAATTTGGCCAAGCAGAAAGTGTGGCACTGGTTTTTCGGGATTCAGCTCAATGGCCCTACGGACCTCCCTTTCTGCTGTGTTGATGTCATGCAACGAATGACTGAGAGTCGCAAGTTGTGCATGTAAAAAGGCTGAGGATTCGTGTGCTTTCAAAGCAAGTTGGTACGCCTTCTTTGCTTGGGACAGTTGCCTTGACGCGTGTAGATAAGATGCCCAAGCGAGGTGTGTATAAACCTGCTTTGCACGTTCATATTCAGGACTTAAGGGGGTATCGGTCCATTGAACGTCCTCTTGATCAGCATTCTGGGCATTGGCAAAAGTCACAACAATAAAAAAGGATAATATCCCCACTAATAGACGTTTCATAGTTTATGCATCAATTTCCGCCGTTGCGGGATGATTCAATGCCATCCTCCTTAATTCTTTAAATCAACGCTTAAGCATTCCCTGTAATCCCGAGACTCGACAGATTTCGGGAACTTGTCCGGTCTACCCAACTATGCAATCTGCCGAGATCGGAAAGCCGTAACCGATTACTCCTCCGATTGATTCACAGAGATTTTTCCGACATCAACGACCTTCTCATCAGGTCGCAGAGACATCAACCGGACGCCTTGGGTGTTTCTTCCGATTATCCGAATATCACTTACGGCTATACGAGTGACCATACCGTTTGAACTGATGATGATCAGCTCGTCTCCGTCCGACGCAGGCTTTGCAGCGATAACCACCCCATTACGGACACTTGTTTTTATAGTGATAACCCCTTTGCCGCCGCGTCCCTGCTGGTTATATTCTTCCAATGAAGTTCGCTTTCCATAACCGTTTTCTGTAACCACAAGTAGGGGCTCACCTTTCTCCGACGCAGTGACCATGCCAACAACGAAATCATCATCGGTTAATCGAATTCCGCGAACGCCCATCGCTGTCCGTCCCATGTTCCTAACTTGCGTCTCGCTAAACCGAATCGATATCCCTTTCCTCGTCACCAAGATGATGTGATGATCGCCGTCTGTCAACTGCACACTAATCAACTGATCATCTTCGTCAAGGTTAATCGCAATGATTCCTGCGGAGTACGGATGGCTAAAAGCATTAAGGCTACACTTTTTAACAACGCCTTTGGCTGTCGCCATGAACAGGAACTGCTCTTCATTGAATTCTCGAACGGGAACGAAAGCGGTAATATTTTCCGTGTTTTCTAACCGAAGCAGATTAACAATCGCACGTCCCGATGATGTCCGACTCCCCTCGGGAATCTCAAAGACCTTCACCCAGTAGCACTTCCCACGATTGGTAAAGAACAGAATGTATTGATGGGCCGTGGCAACAAACGTGTGTTCAACAAAATCACCGTCTTTTGTCCCCATTCCTATCACGCCGACACCGCCTCGATTTTGTCGGTGATAGGTCGAAACCGGCATCCGTTTGACGTAGCCTGCATGGGAAACTGTCACGACCATCTCTTCATCCGCAATCAAATCCTCGATCTGAAACTCTCCGACGGCCTCAATAATCCGAGTGCGCCGATCATTGCTGTACTTCGCCTTCAATTCTAACAATTCATTTTTGATAATGTCTGTAACAAGCATTTCACTTTCGAGGATTTCCCGAAGTTCTTCGATCTGTTCTAGCAGATTCACGTGTTCATCGTTAATCTTCTGACGTTCCATACCGGTTAATTGACGGAGCGTCATGGTCAGAATTTCACTCGCCTGAACCTCCGAAAGCACGTAGTCTGCCATCAAGCGATCGCGAGCTTCTTGAGGAGATTCTGCCCTCTGAACGATTTCAATAACGTCTTCGATATTATTTAAAGCGATGCGGTACCCTTCCAAAATGTGCGCTCGTCGCTCGCACCGATCTAGATCGAACTGCGTTCGGCGCCGGACAACTCCTTGTCGATGTTCGAGGTGATACCGCAAGATTTCCGGAAGCGGAAGCACTTTCGGCAAGCCATCAACGAGGCATAACATGATTGCCCCGTAGTTTGTCTGCATTTGTGTGTGCTTGTATAATTGGTTCAGGATGACCTGTGCAATCTCCCCTCGCTTGAGTTCAATCACAACCCGGATGTCCTGGTCCGACTCGTCACGAATATCCGAAATTCCTGTGATGGTTTTACTGACAACCAAATCGTAAATCTTTTTGAGTAACTGATTTTTTTTGACCTGAAAAGGGATTTCGGTAACGATAATCTGTTCCCTACCGCCTTTAACCCGTTCGATCGCCGCTTTTGCTCTGACCGTAATGCCTCCCTTGCCTGTCGTATACATCCCTTTGATGCCAGAACGCCCAACAATCAAACCCGCCGTCGGGAAATCTGGTCCTTGGATGTACTCCATGAGTTGATTAACCGTCGCTGCTGGGTTTTCAAGCAGAGCGATAAGGGCATCAACAACTTCGCCCAAATTATGCGGGGGAATGCGGGTTAAATACCCAACACCAATCCCGGTCGTCCCGTTGACAAGCAAATTTGGCAATCGCGCTGGAAGCACTGTGGGTTCTGTCGTCGAATCCTTGTAGTTCGGCTGAAAATCGACCGTATTTTTATGAACGTCCACCAACATCTCATTGGCGATCGCCGTCAAGCGACATTCTGTGTAACGCATTGCGCCGGCCGGGTCATCATCAATCGATCCAAAATTGCCTTGCCCGTCGATCAAGGGATACCGCATGGCAAAGTCCTGCGTCATCCCAACCATCGTGTCGTAAATCGGGCCATTTCCGTGTGGATGGTAGTTCTTCATGACCTCGCCGACGACAGCCGCGCACTTGTCATACGGACGATTCGCCGTCAGATTAATCTCTCCCATCGCATAAAGGATGCGTCTTGTGCTCGGTTTCATACCATCTCGCACATCGGGAATAGCACGATTGGTGTTGACGCTCATCGCGTAGGTCAGATAGGACTCTTTTAACTCGTCTTCGATGTATTTGGTAATGATGTTCTGATTTTTATTGCTCGGTGTTAGCACGTTTGCTTCACTCTCCTCTTAATTGAAACGTGATGCTTGATGCGCAAAAATGGAAGGTATTGGAATTTGAAAAGTCGATGATTATTATGAAATCCGACCTCTTTAAAATACGCCAATTTCTTGAACCGTGATGAGTACATCTTCCTGCTGAAACTCATGAATCATCCCGAATTCCTCAAAAAATGGCATGGTTCAAAAATCGATTGACGCTCTCGGAGAAATGCCTAAGTCCTAATCCCTAAGTCCTAATCCCCTATTTCTCGATTAGAAATATGAACTCACGATTTGGTTCTTGAGTACTTCTTAACCACTCATTTGTCCATTTCATATCAGCCATTACGTTCTTTTTATAATCCAGTTTAATTGTTTTGATTAACTTTCCATGTTTCGTTAAAACCTCATTTAATTGTTCAGCAGTCGCTCTTCCCCCTGAACTGTAAGACAAAGCAATATAACGAGCATTGGCACTTTCAATAAGCATATCTATAGCTTTTACAGCAATAAAATTCCCACTATCGTCCTTCCTAAATTCTTCAAACACGGAAGCTGCAACTATATCAGATGTATCCTTTCTTCGAAGTGCTTT
>JADFGN010000004.1 GCA_022567695.1 Candidatus Poribacteria bacterium
CGCTCAACCGCGGACATTCTCTACACGCACTTGATATTGATGGGGATGGGGTCATTGAAGTTATTTCTGGGTACAATGGCGAAGGGACGAGCCTTCAACTCTATCGGCCTGAAAACCTCGATCAGAACCGATGGACGAAAGAAATTATTGATCAAGGTGGCATGGGAGTCGGTCAAATGCACATACTTGACCTGAACGGCGATGGACACCCGGATATCGTCGCGAGTGGTTTAAGCACGAATAATCTCAAATGGTATGAGAATTTAGGAGGCTGTATACATTAAGAACACTGTGCTTGAGCTAAAAGGTAGTCACGACACACCTTCACGCAGTTCGGCTGACAATCAAGATAAACCGAAAGCTGTCACACTCGTCCAAGCTATATTCTAGCGTTTGTCAAAAAATGAGGTAGCGGACATGTTGACTCGAAAAACAATTTGCGTGTTTTGGGTGGTTTGTTTTGTTAGCTTAGAAAAGAAAGGTTATAGGCTATCCTACCCACCAAAAGGCAGCAACCGCTATTATTTGAAGAAAATCGCGACATAGAAGCCTTTATTGCCTGAAACAGAATTGGTAAAAGTGTTTCACGCAAGATTAGACGTTTTGTGCAAAACGTCTAATCCGAAAAACAAACAATGATGCCCAGCGGGGTCGTTTGCGAGTTTAACTAAATGCACGAAACTCACGGGAAACAAAAAGGGCGACTGAGGAGTTCAGTCGCCCTTAACCTAGGTTAATGCTTAGGAAAATTTTTCCAACATGCATGAAGTTGCCAATCCGATATACGAAATCGGGTTTGATACGTTTAGCCAAATCAGGGCTTGAAGAAGTTCGACATCTTCTCCAAAGAGTCCAATTTCCCAGTTTGACATAATGCCTAAATGTCAAACTCATGAAACGCAAAGTCTTGTTGTCACTGCGTTCAGCTCTTCATGTCTCGTCACAAAGTGACATATCGAGATGCACAAAAGTCTCCAATAGGTTTTGGAATAGTTCAAATACTGAAATTTAGTTCATGGAAATTCAAGTCCATTCATATTGCTAAGTCACCAAATGCTGAGCGAAGAAATCCAAAGTCCGCGGCCAGGAAGTTGTAGACGCCGCCTCCCGGTGCCGCTGTCCGGTGAAGTCCATAAAGGCGTGGCCAGCGTTAGGATATGTATAAAACTCGTGCGGCTTGTTATGTCGCGTTAATTCAGTGTCTAGCTTCTGCATATCCTCAGGAGACGGGTTACCATCTTCCTCGCCAAAGTGAAACATCAGCGGACAATCAATCTCGTGGGTGCGCGCAAACGGAGAGACACCTTCGCCCAAAGCAACCATGATGTTACCACCATAGTATGCGACAGCAGCTTTGAACACCGGGACAGCCGCGGCCATCAGATATGCAACCCTGCCGCCCATGCAAAAACCGGTGATACCGAGTGCGTCGCCATTGACGTCATTGCGGTTCTGTAGGAAGTCCACTGTGGCGCGAACATCAGCGATCATTTCCACATCTTTGAGTTGTCGAGGCGATCGCTGTTGAGAAGGCCCCAGCCGATGATAAAGGTCCGGCGCAGCGGCGACATAGCCAGCTTCGGCAAGTCGGTCAGTCATGGTGCGAATAAAGGTATCGACACCGCCTGCGTGCTGGGCAACGACTACCGCAGGGAAAGGGCCTGTGCCATCAGGCATGGAGACGTAAAGTTCCATATCCTGGTTGCCGACTTTGGTATTTTCTGTAAACGATGACATCTGCATTTCCTCCTCATTCGTAGACGATAGTATCAACACGGTGAGAGGCGATATAGTCCCAGTCCAATTCCACTCCAAGTCCGGGTCCTTGGGGTACCGCCACATGCCCGTTTGAGTCAATATTTTGAAGTTCATCGGTAAATTCGGACGGATAGATGGGGGGCTTGGTTTGACTAATCAAAGGATGCAACAGCCCCAATTCATAATAATTGGTGTTACGGATGGCAGCAATGCAGTGACGATGCGCTAACCCTCCACCGTGGAACTCCACATCCAAGCCAAAGCCTTCCGCCGCATGCGCTATTTTCATCGCGCCAGTAATTCCGCCGTCCTCGTAAGTGCCCGTGCGCACAAAATCTGTTCCGCCATTGACGATAAAATCAACATGTTGCTCCAGCCCAAAGATATGTTCGGTCTGCAACAGGGGCGTCTTGATGAGTTCCCGCAGTTTCCGGTGGCCAAAGATCGACACGCCACCATCTTTGTATGGGTCCTCCAGCCAGAAAAAGTTCTCCTCGTCGCAGGCTCGGCCTACCTTCAGCGCATCAGCCCAAGTTTCTAACTCACAAGCTGGATCGATCATCAGGTCCATCCGATCGCCAACCCGCTGTCCCACGGCGTGGATATTTGCCACTTCACGTTCTATGGGAGCATTGCCCCAGCCATGAATCTTAAAGGCGCGATACCCTAGCTCGTAACATTGCTCAGCAAAATCGGCAAAGTCTTCGGGCGTACTCAAGCCGCCATTTTCATCGCCATGGTAAGTGCTGGCATAAGCGGGGAGGGTCTTTTTGTAGCCACCGAGAAGTTGGTAAATCGGCGCGCCGAATGCCTTGCCCGCAAAGTCCCACAGCGCCACATCGATTGCCCCGATAGCCGTACGGTCGGTATGACGCAAGCCCCGCTTGAGTTCATTGTACATCTTCTCACGCTCAAACGGATTTTTGCCCAATAGATAGCGGACAATATTGGCGGGCAATTGCCTGCCGCTGGCGAATTCACCGATAATCCCAGTGTTGGTGTGAATCCGCAATATCGATGGGCGCGTTTTGTGGACACGACCTTTTTCGTAGACCATGTTAAAGCCATTGTAGTCGGTGCCCATGTTCTGAATTTCGTGCTCAAAAACTACCACTTCGAGTTTGGTAATCTTTGGATTGGCCATTGGATGAGCTCCTATTTTCAATTGAGTTTGCGCGTTTCGTTCTTCAAAGAAATTAAGCCATTATCTCGGAGAGGGTTCATTTCACGGTTGAGTTAAGGATTGCCTAAATTACTCCTACATTTCGCAGGGCATCCTTGAGAAGGTTCCAAACCTTCTCAAGGTTATGTAAGCCGCTAACATTATAGCAAACATTGCGCTAAAATGGGATGAAAAAAGATTGGGAGAAATCTCAGGATGCGACTCTTGGTACGTCATAGAATTGCTGCCAATCTACACCCGCACGCCCGTTAAGGTCCCATTCCACTTTGCCATCGAGCAACGTCAATTCACACTCCAACTTCTGAGTTCCGACAAAGCGTGCGTTTCTAACATCCAGAAATCCGAACTCTCCCTTATTCAGTTTCAGCACTGCTACATCGGCCTTTGCGCCGACGCTCAAGTGACCAAATTCGGGTCGATTAACCATCATCGCCGGCGCAATCGTTGACATCTTCACGACATCGAATAAAGAGATGCCTTGATTAAGAATTTTCGACATTGTGGTGGCCATGTCTTTCATTCCGGCATTCATGCTACCAACGTGGAGATCTGTGGAAATTGAATCTGGAATCCAGCCCTGTTGGATGGCGGGTATCGCCTGACTCCATGCGAAACTTCCCCCACCGTGGCCGACGTCGAATTTGATGCCCCGATTGCGCGCTTCGGCCAGATAGGGAAGTAACTTTCCGTTCTCATCAAACAGTGGTACGCGGCTTAGGTACATATGGGTGCTGATGTCGCCGGGGCGCAAATGTTCAAGGACAAGCTCCTGATAAGGTCGCTCAGGACGAAACGCACCGAAATCGATCATGACGGGCAGATTCGTCAGTTTGCCGGCTTCCACGGCTCGGTCTACAGCAATCCACTCGGGGCCGCTGTAATGAGCGGTCTTTATCCCCACAACAATGTCAGGATATTGCTCGGCTACCTCCGCTGTCGTTTTGGCGTCCATATCCGCTGTGTTCTGCTCGATCGCACCGCCTCCCATGCCGTGTCCCACGATGTTGAGCAATGCCAGTACGCGGGTTTTCGCACGGTCAATCACACGATCTTTGAAATCAGGGAAATTTCGCCATCCTGAGCTACCCACATCAAGCACCGTAGTCACCCCTGTGCGAAAATTGAAGCCGTCGGGATATACGCTTCTGTCGCCGCAGTAGGCGTTTCGCGCGCCAGTCCCGGCGTAGGCGTGGACGTGTATATCAACTAAGCCGGGCGTGACGTAAAGTCCCCCGACATCAACGACCTTTTCCGCCTCTGCGGCAGGGATGTTCTCCGTAATATACGCTATCTTTCCGTTTGCGATTGCGATGTCGTTGACCTTATCGATACTATTTTGAGGGTCAATGACGTGGCCATTTTGTAGCAACAGATCATATTGGGGCATGTGTTCCTCCATTTCTGCATGTTTGCGACGTTCTATTTTGGCTTTGTCAGATTCAACAAAATCCTTACAAAATACCGTATTTATCATAAACCTCTTTCAGTGTCGAACCCTTTAGAAGTTCATCACGAGTTCGATTTTCACCACTGACCTTCTCCAAGGCGGCTTCGATGACCTTATTTTCTACTTTTTTGGGGATGACAACCACGCCATCGTAATCCCCGAAGACGATATCACCGGGGTTGACTTTGACGCCACCACACTCAATCGGAACATTGTAAGCAATCACATCGCCGCGACCACTCGAGTCCACAGGTGAAATTCCGGTCATGAAAACGGGAAATTGCATTTCAGTAATCTGTTTGGTATCCCGGATAAATCCTTCAACAATTGCACCACGGGCCCCTCGTACTCTTGCAGCTGTCGAGAGGAGTTCCCCCCAAAAACAGTTGCGCGTTGAATAATTTGTTGAACACACCAGCACATCATTTGGTTTCAGGCTATCCACGGCTGCAATTTCCATTTGATAAGGCTGGTCGGGAACCTCGTAGACATCCACACATAAAACTGGCATCGCACGCCCAACGGCAACGGCTTCCATGTATAACGGACGAATGTCGTGGTGCATCGTCTGATTCCGGTAGCCGACTTGGTCAAGCGCATCCGAAATCACGGCAGCGTATAACTTCTCTTTCATCATTTCAAAAAGTTCAGTTTCATTATTCCATTTCATTTCTGATTCCTTTTGTTAAATGTTTTATTTGTACTGAAATATGTTCTGATAGTTATAGATGGGAGGGCAAGGCTCCAGCCACGCCTATCTTGGTTCGGCGGGAGCCTCACCCTCCCGGTAATTCTACAAGTTATGTTATCACAGATTCATGGTAGCGTCCATCAAAAAATGCGCTTGTATTTTTCCACAAATGCGTCGCGGATTATTGTCATTGACGAATCGAGGGCGATTGGAGAGGGAATCGATTTGCTGAAATTCGTCGGGATTTCCGCCAATTCTGCGGTAGGTTTTCACGACCTTTTTCCTTCCATCCATTTAATCGGGTGTGCTATAATGTGGGAAATTCATCTTCGTCAGGAACTATAGGTTCGTGTTGTGGAGGGTTACATGGCGATTCCAACAATTGAATGGGCAGATGGCAGAATACGTTTAATCGATCAGACGCTGCTGCCCAACGAATTTAAGCAGATTTATTGCGATAATGTCGAGAGCGTCTGGGAGGCGATTAAATCGCTTCGAGTTCGTGGCGCACCAGCAATCGGCATTGCGGCGGCGTTAGGGGCTGTCCTTGGCATTTGGAAATCAGAAGCGACAAACTACGATGATTTTGTGTCGGAACTGAAGAGGGTGGCAGATTACCTTGCAACTTCACGCCCGACAGCTGTGAATCTGTTTTGGGCACTCGAGCGCATCAAGCAAACGGCGGCAAAACAGAAACATCTTGAGATTTCAGAACTCAAGAAAACTTTACTTGATGAGGCATTGCAGATTGTGGAAGAGGATAAATCAATGTGCCGCGCAATCGGTCAACACGGTTTAGAGCTTGTTCATAATGGAGATACCATCTTGACACATTGTAATGCGGGGGGATTGGCGACCTCCGATTACGGCACAGCACTGGCAGTGATGTTTGCGGCGCACGAAGCTGGCAAAAACATCAGTGTTTATGCTGATGAAACACGCCCGCTGTTGCAGGGTGCTCGGCTGACAACTTGGGAACTCATGCAGGCCGGAATCGATGTGACCCTGATTTGTGATAACATGGCAGCCCAAGTGATGAAAGAGGGGAAAATTCAGTCTATCGTCGTTGGCGCAGATCGAATCGCCGCAAATGGAGACACAGCAAACAAAATTGGGACGTATGGCGTTGCGGTGTTAGCGAAGGAGCACGAAATTCCTTTCTACGTCGCTGCACCAACCTCGACGCTAGACCTCTCTCTGGAAACAGGGGATGGGATTCCAATCGAGCAACGTGCCGCAGAGGAAGTCACAGAAGGCTTCGGCAAACGCATCGCACCTCAAGGCGTCAAAGTCTACAGTCCTGCTTTTGATGTGACTCCGGCTCGCCTGATTACCGCCATCATCACGGAAAAGGGGATTGCCCGCCCGCCCTATGAAATCCGGCTGAAGGAACTTGTGGCTTCCTGAGACGTGAATAACTATTGCTTTATCTTGAGCGCATATTTAATAATCTTAATATCACCTTCAAGAGTCTTAATATCACCTTGAAGATTACTGATAGCCCTTGTATGTTCGTTTTGGGTTTGGCGAATCTGAACAATATCCTTTTGCATTTCCCCAAATTGACTCTGCATAATCCTCAGATCGGCTCGAATGCCGAAATAACCAATGACAGCGGCTGCGAGAATCGCTGAGACAATCGGGACTGTTAAACCCAAGAACCACTTCCAATCGAAACGGGGTTTCTTGTCAATCGCTTCAGTAAGTCTCTGATCGATTCCAGTGAGTCTCTGATCAATAGTTTTGGTTATAAGATGCTCTAATCGTTCAAAATCATTGCGCTTAATAGATTCACTATCCATATCAACGACCTCCAAGTGAAACATTTGTCCCATACGACGCATATATGGTATAGTCCACTATGAAAAAATGTCAACGAAAAGGTTATCATCACAACACACGAGGAGACTAAACATGAGAACAGCCAATCCAGCTCTAAACTCAAAGATATTTGAAAACGTAAGGCGCACGTATGCGGATGCCGATGTGATGACCATACAGGGAACGGTCAATAGGGCAATAGGGCAGCGTTATTGCTCTTGTTGGTTGTCATTTCCGCGACGTGGACCTGGACCTTAGCTTATACCGGCGACTCTGCGGCGGTTTATCCGTGGCTGATTGTCGGCGCTATCGGTAGGCTAATTGTCGGTTTTATTACTATATTCAAACAGAACTGGGCACCAGTAACGGCACCGATCTACTGTTTGCTGAAAGGTCTCATGCTTGGCGGCATTTCTGCAATCTTTGACGCCATGTATCCTGGAATCGTTATCCAGGCAGTCGGCTTAACTTTCGGAACTCTGTTTTGCTTACTCGCTGCATACAGGAGAGGGCTTATCAAAGCAACAGAAAATTTCAAACTCGGCGTCGTCGCCGCAACGGGCGGAATCATGATTGTCTATTTGGTCACGTTCTTGCTCAGTCTTTTTGGGTTTCACCAAATCGGGTTTATTCACGGTTCTGGTCTTATTGGCATTGGCTTCAGCCTCTTTGTCGTTGTCATTGCGGCACTCAACCTGGTGCTCGATTTTGACTTTATCGAGACTGGTGCTGCACGCGGTGCCCCAAAGTACATGGAATGGTATGCTGCTTTTGGCTTAATGGTCACGCTGATTTGGCTCTATATTGAGATTTTAAGGCTTCTTGCAAAGTTAGCTACCAGTCGAGATTGATACCCTCGCCGATAGAACGTAGGCGCGTGATGTTTATATGAACACCTTAATTTTTTAACGGCCATAAGCCGTCTAACTAAAGGAACAAACCACCATGAAAATCACCAAGATCGACGTCATCAAAGTCAAGGCCCCGTATCATGAAGGGATTAGCGACCTGATGATACGGCGGAACCTTTACCAAATTAACCACATCTACAAGGTCCACACGGATGAAGGAATAGTGGGCATTGGGGACGACGGGCGACAACCGGACGAAGAGATCCAAAAATATATCGGTCGCAATCCGTTTGAGTTCATGAGCGGCAATGCACCGACACCACTTCAGCAAGCGTTCTACGACATCATGGGAAAGGCACTTGGTGTTCCTGTTCATAAACTTCTGGGGGAAAAGGTTCACGACAAAGTGCCGATTGCGTACTGGTCAATTGATATGACGCCTGAAGAGTGGGTGAACGAAGCTAAACGTGCCTATTCACTCGGATATCGAGTCCACAAAATTAAGGCACGTCCTTGGTTTGAGATTGTTGAACAGGTGGAGGCCATTTCTGAGGCGGTCCCGTCTGACTACAAGCTGCGTGTAGATGCTAACGACTCATTTGAAACACCTGAGCGAACGCTTCAAGTTGCAAAGCTTCTGCGGGATTACAACATCGAGTCATTTGAAACCCCCATTCCTCAAGGTCATATCGAAGGATACCAGGAGATTAAACGTGGCTGCGATATACCGATTACCATTCATTTCGGTAATCCCGACCCCATTGAAGCCATCCGCGCAAACATGAATGATTCGTTCATCATTGCTTACCCAGACTCAAGGGCAGCCAACGCAAAGCGCGAAGCAACAATCGCGCAGGCCGCACACCTACCTGTCTGGATTCAGATTGTCGGGTTAGGTATTACCACCACTTACATGATGCACCTCAATGCAACTATGCCCAATGCAACTATGCCAGCAATCACGCTGAACTGTCTGCGGGCAAATGACCTCATCAAACCATCAATGATTGAAATAGAGGACGGCTATGCAACTGTGCCTGATAAACCGGGGTTGGGTGTGGAATTGGACTTAGATGCACTCGAAAACTGTAGGGCATGAAGGATATAAGTCGGGCGAGATTCCAATCGCGAGGGAAAATGGGAAAATCGATCGACAGATCTGTAAGGTTTGAAGGGAGGAATTCAGTGAAATATCGCACACTTGGACAAACAGGATTAAAAGTTTCAGAAATCGGATTGGGCGCGTACCCAATCTCCGGCGTTCAACAGCAGTCCGATGGAACATTGAGCGGTTGGACGGGAACGGATGATCGGCAATCAATTGCACTCATCCATCATGCCGAGGAACTTGGCGTCAACCTGATTGATTCCGCAGAAAGCTACGGCGACGGACACAGCGAAGCGGTTATCGCACAGGCGTTGCAGGGCAGACGTGACAAATGGATTATTGCGACAAAAGTCAGTCCGAATCGTGGTCTGGATGCAGGTTCTCCCGATTTGCCAACGCAAGCGAAGAATCGCATCTGTGAAGCGGTCGAGGCGAGTTTAAAACGACTGCGCACTGATCACATCGATGTTTATCAACTCCACGCGATTCCACTCGAAGGTGCTATGCCTGCTGTCATGGAGGCACTCGCAACACTGCGGAAGCAAGGCAAGATTCGGTGGTACGGCATTTCGACCAATAACCGCGAGGCAATTGACAAACTCCGAAAACTGGGCGAGATTCATATGTTACAGATTGGCTATAATCTGCTTGAACAACAGGCAGATGAACTGCTCCACTTTGCAAAGCATGAAAATATCGGTACGCTGCTCCGCGTGCCGTTGGCGAAGGGAATGTTGACTGGCAAGTATTTCAAGAGTTGGGAGGTTCCCAAAGAGGATATACGGTACGAACGATTCAATCGTCCAGAGTCGATCGATGCGTTCAATAAATTGTCTCAACTCCGTTTTCTGGCTAAGGGCAAAGAACGCACAATGGTGCAGGCGGCACTGCGTTTCGTGCTCGATCATCACGGCGTTTCCTGTGTCATTGCGGGGGCAAAAACGGCGCAACAGATTGAGGAAAACACTGCCGCCGTTGATGTGCCTTCCCTCACGGAATCGGAACTTCAGCGCGCATCCGCCATCGTTGATACAATTCGCGCCCCCAACTGGAGTGCAAACTAGCAGAGGTGCGCGGGACAAAATGCAAGATGAGGGAATCAAGTTGCGTTAAAATGATGGCGAATAAAGGGCCATGCCCCTGCCTTGTAATAGCGGTGTCCACCTTCGCCGATGTGAAGCTGGCAATTGTCCGGTATACCGGCTACGGTGTAGATCTGTTTCAGACGTTCATACGCAAACTGAACGTGTTGGATTGGGAAGATAGCATCCTCCTTTCCAGCAATTGCAGAGAAGGGGCGGGGCGCGATTAACCCTGCGACATCGTACATCTCTCCCAACCGTAGGATGCCGGGGACGTAGTTGCAGTCACAATGGTTAATAGACCCAATGCTTCCGTGAAAAGTGCAGAAATAGCTGCTCGGCACAGCCACCGAGATGCGCGTATCACAGGCGGCTGCAAATAGGGAAACCGTACCGCCTCCGGAATTTCCGGTAATCGCGATTCGTTGTACATCTACATCTGGACGAGCTATTGCCCAATCTATCAATCGGGAAATGTCCCAGACCCGCTCACCAATAGGTGTTCGCCCCACCAGAAGCCCGTGCATCAATTCAATACGGCAGGAATGAGTTCGGTTATTTTGCTTATCCAACTCTGTGCGCGTTTCACCAAAAGCTCGAGTGGTTGGTGCTATCGCTAGATAACCCTCCCGTACCGCTTGACGTGCAATATCCCTTTCCCCTTCTATCATTGACTTTTCTTCGCTCTCACTGTGAGCGATGCCAGCATAAATATGTGGATGATTGTGACCGTGCGGAGTAAGAACCAGTGGATGAAGCCCATTGGTCGTTTTGGGACGTAGAAGGTAGAAGGGCAAAGGTACGGTTGGTTCGACCCACAGATGCCAATGTTCCCGAACGTGATCGCCCATGTCCTCAGATTTAGACATTTCTGCGTGAGATTGATAATCGCGCAAATCAGATTCGATGTTCTCCAACCCAAGTGCTTGACGCAAACGTGGGCGAAACATCTCACGCCATGCAATCCATTCCTCTCGTGTTGACGCTCGAAATTCAAATTCTCTCGGTACCGACGTATACAATGTATCAAAATGATGTGCAGCATCGTACATGTGGACTTCCTCCCTAAAATTCAAAAGGGTAAGCAACTCAAAAGATTCATCTTGCTTTGAATATTGCTTGTTCTAACTAATTTTCATGAATAAGTTCTCACAAGAAGTCAATAATCATCGTGCGGCTCTCGTGGTTTGAAATATATACTTTAAGGTAATAGAGAAATTTAGTTAGCCTCAATTTCGTTTGAAATTATAATCCTGTTTGCAATCAAAAAACAACCAATAAGTTGACGATAGCAGAATGCTAAATCTGACCTTTTGAAGGGGCGATTTTTTACTTGCATAATCTCTGCTGCGTGTGATAGTATTTAACGTCAACCGCGAGGAATCTTTCCACGAGTTGGAAAAATATCGCGGTTTTTTTGTGTGTCAAGCCCTACTACGGCGTTGCTAAATTCGGAAAATGCAATGCTTCGGCGTGAAACACAACTTTCGCACACTGCTGTAATTTCCTTGATTTGTCTTACACAGAGTGGGACTTCATTCCCGCTCTTTTGTTTTTATGTTGCAAGATTGAAATCGATAGAGACTTAAACGCTGCATTAAATATTTTAGCATTGGGACGACAATGCTTCAGGCCTGCCTGCTGCAGGCAGGAGATAATCCTGTAGAAGCCCAATCCTTTATGGTTTGGGAGTCGTCACCGTCCAGGGTATGGCAAGATGACATCAGCATGGAAAGCCTCCGTCCTTTATCTGCTATCGCCTATTTTTAAAAGCGAAGGGTTTGAGCTGGTTGATGTCGAAAGCGAAGTGGTGGGCAAACAGCAAACGCTAAGGATTTTAATCTATAAACCTAGCGGTGTGACGTTTGCGGATTGTCAACATATTAGCGAAGTTGTTCGCCCAATTTTAGAAATTCATGAATTGATGCAAGATTCTTTCAATCTAGAGGTTGCCTCGCCCGGACTTGACCGGCCGCTAGTAACTGAAGCCGATTTTCACCGAAATATAGGACGGAAGATTCAGGTTGAAGCGTTCTCCTCAACAGGGAAAACTTCACAATTGAATGGCCTTCTAAAGGATGTTAAGACAGGACAGATTCTCCTGATAGGAAAACAAACAATTCAAGTTGAAATTTCAGCGATTAAGAAAGCCCAAATCCAACTGATGTGGTAACATCTTGGGTGGCTAGTGGAGATGAAATCATGACAAGCGATCTACTCATGATTATTCGTCAAATCATGGATCAGACAGAACTACCGCAAGAGATTTTCATTGAGGCAATTGAAGCCGCGTTATATTCGGCAGCAAAGAGACGTTACGGATCAACGCAAGGAGTTTCTATCAAAATAGATCCGGAAACCGGCGAGATCAGGTGCTATGTGCCTAAAAAAGTTGTTGAAATTATGTACGATTTCGCCAAGGAAATCCCAGTTGAGGAAGCATTAAAAACAAACCCGGATGCCCAAATAAATGAAATTATTGAAGTTGAAGTCGATCCAAAAGAGTTCGGGAGAATTGAGGCCCAAACAGCACGTCAGATCCTTGTCCAAAAAATAAAAGAAGCTGAACGGGAACAGATTTATCAAGAGTATAAGGAGCGCGAAGGGGAAATCATTACGGGGGTCGTGCAAAGGATCGAACGGGGCAATATTATTCTTGATTTGGAGCGAACGGAAGGGATATTACCCTTTAGCGAAGTTTTCCGCCCTCATAGTTATCGACGCGGTGATATGTTAAAATGCTTCATCTTAGAAGTTCAGATGACTGCAAAGGGGCCCCAGGTAATTCTGTCTCGCATCCATCCGGCTTTAATTCATCGTCTATTTGAAATTGAAGTATCTGAAGTTTACGATGGACTTGTTCAGATTAAGGCGATCGCGAGAGACACGGGTGAGCGTGCGAAAGTCGCCGTGACTTCTGTTGATGAAAATATAGATCCTGTCGGCACATGTGTGGGGGTAAAAGGTTCGCGTGTACAGACAGTCGTTAGAGAATTGGAAGGAGAGAAAATCGATCTCGTTCCATGGAGTCCTGATCCGACGACCTTTATTGCTAACGCATTACTACAGAATAATGTGCTTCGTGTAAACATCAATGAGGATGCCCAAAGCGCGGAAGTGGTTGTCCCGGATGATCAGCTCTCTTTAGCAATTGGTAGGCGCGGACAGAATGCACGTCTTGCGGCAAAATTGACAGGCTGGCGGATCGATATAAAAAGTGAGTCCGAAGCCAGTGCTCAATTGAAAGAAAATATTGCTGATGAACTCTTCCAATCTCCGCGAGGTCTGTCCTCCCACCCGAAGGGGGAACCGGAGGAATCAGACATCACCTTGTCCGAGCCGTCCGAAGAATCGTCTGCCTCATCTACAAATGGAGAAATAGATCTGCTTGAGTTGGAGGGCGTGGGGCCCAAAATTGCCGAAGTTCTTAAAGATTCTGGATTTTTGACTGTTGAGGCTGTGGCAGGGGCTTCGTTAAAGGAGCTTTTATCTACTCCGGGAATCGGTGCCAAAACTGCTGAAAAGATTAAACGTTCGGCTCTGCAAACGTTGAATGTCTCTGAAACCTAATGCATTGGTACGCTAAATTATGGCTCATCAGACTTTATTTGACAGCGCATAAAACAGATGCTAGTTTTATGGATGTCTGGTTGTTTTCCTGCAAAAATCAGAAACGACATGAAAACTCATACAAACTATTAGTAATTCAATGGGGAGCAAATGGCTACAGTGCCTATCCGCACCTGCATTGGTTGTCGCGGTAAGTTTCCGAAAAAAAAATTGCTTCGTTTTTTTTATAATTTGACAGGGAGTCTCTGCACAGATCCAAAGGGTAAGTTGCCGGGACGCGGGGCTTATATATGTTTATCTCAAAATTGTATTAACGCCGCTTTCAAATCGCATCAGCGCGTGAACTCTCTCTTGCGAGTCAATCTCTCAGAACAGGTTGTTACTCTTTTCAAACAGGATCTTTTAGACCTGGTGAGTCAGAGAAGCGGCGAGGAGGGAGGTATTAATGAAAAGTAGTCAAAAGAATGCCAAAACCGATGATAACAAGAAAAAACGTCCGCAGAAAAGCAAAAATATTCGGGTCTACGAATTGGCAAAACGGTATGGGATGAGCAGTAGAGAGCTAGTTGCTGAACTACGCGAATTTGGTGTTCCCATCAAGAATCACATGAGTACCCTTAATCCGGAGATGCTTGAGCTCGTTGAGGAGGAACGAAAGTCCAAGACGCCGAAACTACACGCGCCGACTGATAAGGTTCCGATTGCTGCTGAAACTGCTAGAGACACAACACCAACAGTAGAAGAAAAGGAGCACAAAAGCGCGCCAGAGCAGGTTGAGGACACACCGTCTGTTCCACAAGTGCAAGAAGGGACAACAGTCGGTCAACTTGGTAAGATATTGGGGTTCAAGGGAACAGAAATGATTATGAAGCTCATGAAAATGGGCATCATGGCGAACATCAATCAACGCCTCGATTACGATACACTTCAAGAGATTAGTAATCAGTTCAAGTTTGAAGTTGTTCATAAACCCACCCTTGAAGAGAAAATCCTAACAGATGAACCCGATTCCCCACAAGATCTAGTGCCGCGTTCGCCTGTTGTTACAATAATGGGACACGTCAATCATGGTAAAACGTCCCTGCTTGATGCCATTCGGGAATCAAATGTGATGGACACTGAAGCGGGAAATATCACCCAGCATATCGGTGCTTACCATGTCGAACTTGAAAATGGAGATGTTGTTTTCCTTGACACCCCGGGACACGCTGCCTTTACCGCCATGCGTGCTCGCGGCGCACAGGTAACAGATCTCGTTGTTCTCGTTGTCGCTGCTGATGACGGCGTTATGCCACAGACTGTCGAAGCAATCAATCATGCCAAGGCAGCAAACGTGCCGATCGTCGTCGCCATTAACAAGATTGATGTAGATGGCGCCAGAATTGACTATGTCAAACAGCGGTTAGCAGAACATGACCTCGTTCCCGAGGAATGGGGTGGGCAAACGGTTTTCGTTGAGATCTCTGCAAAGGAACGCATCCGTGTTGAGTTTTTATTAGAAATGTTGCTTCTTGAAGCAGAGTTACTGGAACTCAAAGCAAATCCGAATAAACTCGCTCGTGGGACCATTATCGAGGCGGAATTAGATAAAGGGCGAGGTACTGTGGCAACCGTACTGGTACAAGATGGCACCCTAAAGGTTGGAGATCCCTTCATCGCCGGACGTTACTCTGGAAAAGTACGTGCCATGATCAATGAACTTGGACAGCGTACCCGAGAAGTTGGTCCATCAATACCCGTTGAAGTTCTCGGCTTTACCGGCATTCCGCAAGCAGGAGATCGGTTCTATGCCCTTCATTCGGAGAGAGATGCGAAGGCCATTAGCGACTCCCGACAAGCAGAGCATCGTCAAGCCCGGCTTGGGCCGAACAGCCATGTAAATTTGGACGATCTCTTTGACCATATTCGGGAAGGGGATATTAAAGAACTGAACGTAATCGTCAAGTGTGATGTCCATGGTTCTGTGCAAGCCGTTTGTGATTCGTTGAGAAAGTTAAGCACTGATGAAGTCAAAATTAACATGATTCATCAAGCGGTAGGCGGAATCACAGAGACAGACATCTTGTTAGCCTCCGCCTCAGATGCAATTGTGGTCGGCTTCAACGTCCGTCCCACGACCGAGGCAATGCGGGCAGCAGAATTTGAAGGTATTGATGTACGCACATACTCGGTCATCTATGATCTCATTTCCGATATTCACTCTGCAATGGAAGGCCTACTTGATCCAGAAGTTCGAGAGGTCGTCATTGGCAGAGCCGTCGTCCGTGAATTGTTTAAGGTCCCGCGAATGGGGACAGCCGCCGGAAGTTATGTCAATTGGGGACGGATAGTTAGTCATCAACATGTTCGATTGTTGCGTGACAACCGCTTGGTTTATGAGGGACGCGTTGATTCCCTACGCCGATTCAAAAATGATGTTTCCCAAGTTCAGGCAAATTATGAATGCGGCATCGGCATTGAGGGTTTCGCTGACTTTAAAATCGATGATGTCTTGGAATGCTATACCTATGAAAACATCCCGCGTAAACTTAAATAGCAAGTCGTCGGTTGCCATCCAAGATAATCTCTAACCCGTTATTCGTTACTAATGCATGTTGGCGTTTGCAAAATTTGGCTGACTATTTCAGAAAGCCATTCACTGAAACAAAAACGGCAAGTTGTAAAAAGTATCATCGATCGGTCAAAGAATCGGTTTAACATAGCCATCGCTGAGGTAGACGCGCTCGACTCGCATCAACACGCTGTTCTGGGTATTGCATCGATCTCAAACGATTCAAGGCATATCAACCGAATCTTGTCCTACGTGGTCGATTTTATCGAGGAAACATATTTGGCAGAATTGACTGACTACGAGATTGAGATACTTTTTTGAACCATCAAATCAAAATGATAGAAAATAGACGTTCAGACCGCGTGGCAGTTCTCATACAAAGAGAGTTAAGTGATATTATTCAGCGTGAACTCAATGACCCGCGAGTGGGTTTTTGTACCGTCTCTCAAGTCGAAATGTCTTCCGATTTGAGGTATGCGGACGTTAAGGTAAGCGTTATCGGCGATAAAAAGCAGAAGCGCGCAACGATGGCAGGACTCAAAAGCGCTACGGGTTTCCTGAGACGCGAAGTCGGTCATCGAATGGGTTTGCGCTATGCCCCTGAGTTGCGTTTCACGTTAGATCGCTCCGCCGATTATTTAATGCACGTTAATCGGCTTCTGAAACACGCAGACACCGGAGAAGAGACTGTCCCGCCGACCGTTCATGAAGAGCAGTAGATTAATTGATGAGTCAAAATAACAAGCTTTCCATACCCATGGATGGATTGGGTCAATCCTCTACAGAAAGCTATCAGGCGATTTTGGAGGTATTCGATCTCCATCACTCCTTCGCGCTTTCAACGCACATCAATCCAGATGGTGACGCCATCGGATCTGAATTGGCACTTTACTCCTTTCTCCGAGAACTCGGCAAGGATGTTAAAATTTTCAATACAGACCCGGTGCCGGTAAACTATCACTTCCTTCCCCTCTTTGATGTAGTTAAGTCCCCCCAAGAACTTCAAGATTATTCCCCCGACATCTTGGTGATTCTAGACGCTGGTGACCGAAATCGAATTGGCGAAGACTTGTGCCAGATTCTGATTCCAACACAGGCAGTTGTCAATATCGATCATCATGATACCGGCCATCTCTTCGGGGATTTTAACCTTGTTGAAACAGATGCCTCATCAACATCAGAAATTGTTTACCGACTCATCAAACATCACAATATGCCGGTTGGTAAAGAACGTGCACTTTATCTTTACACAGGTATAATGTTCGATACCGGTTGTTTCCGCTATGGGAATTCAACACCAATTGCGCATCGGATTGCGGCTGACCTGATCGCAGAGGGGGATTTCTCTGTCGCGGAAGTATACCGACATGTGTACGAGACAATACCTGTCGGGAAAATGCACCTGCTGAAAGAAGTGCTCCAAACATTAGATCTCACCGCGAATGGCGAAATTGCATGGTTATATGCGACTCAAAAGATGTTCCAAAAAACGGGAACAATTCCCGATGATGTAGAAGGATTCGTGAATCAGATTCGCGCCATTGATAGCGTTGAGGTTGCAATTTTTGTCAGCGAACTTGAGAGCGGGAAATCGAAGGTAAGTCTCCGAAGTGAAGCGGATGTGGATGTGGGCAAAATTGCTGCTGAATTCGATGGCGGTGGGCATCAACGGGCCGCAGGGTGTTTGATTGATGCGCCGTGCAAATCCGCAATCGCCCAACTCGTGGCAAGTGCGCAACGGCAGATGAGCAAATAGTTGCAACTGAATATGCAGATACACGGTGTTCTCAACCTCAATAAACCCCCAAGAATGACTTCAAGACAAGCCGTAGACCATGTGAAACGACTATTAAAAGTGCGAAAGGCAGGGCATGGAGGAACACTGGATCCAGATGCGACAGGGGTTCTGTTAATCTGCTTGGGGAACGGAACGAAGTTATTTCAGTCGCTACAGCTTGGCACAAAAGAATACGAGTGTGAATTGACTCTAGGAGCTACAACGGACACGCTTGATGCAAGCGGGCGAATACTAGATATGTCAGACACAAGTGGAATAACTCCTGATCAAATTCGGGAGGTTGCTGGGCAGTTTATTGGCGAAATTGAGCAGACGGTTCCGATGTATTCTGCCGTAAAATTCAAGGGCCGGAGATTGCACAAGTTAGCGCGGCAGGGGATTAAAGTAGAGCAACTTCCCAAGAGGAAGATCACGATTGAATCCCTTGAGATATTATCAATTAACATACCCAAAGTACAATTCCGAGTTGTCTGCTCAAAGGGCACATATATTCGATCGATCGCTGCAGATATTGGATCGAGCCTTGGGTGCGGTGCGCATCTTGCCACGCTGATTCGTACTCGATCAGGGCTCTTCAAGATTCAAGACGCGCACTCTCTGAATCAGCTTGAGAGTCAACCTTCCCTTGCGCACCAAGCTGTGACGCCTGTTGAAGTTGTTGTTGAGGCCCTGAATCGTCATTTTAAATTGGATTGCCCTGGAGATTGAAGTTTGCAAACCTTTTACGATCTGGAAGCCGTTTCTCAGCTTCACCAAGAATTGGTTGTCACCGTTGGTGTATTTGATGGATTGCACGTTGGGCATCAAGCTGTCATTCAATACGTCTTAACACAAGCCGAAGAGTTGCAGCTTCCTTCTGCTGTCTTAGCCTTCCATCCATCTCCGTTGGCTTTCTTTGCTCCTGAAAAATGTCCGCCGACCTTGACAACACTGGATAAAAAGATCCAGATATTGCAGGAACTGGGTATTGACATTGCTATCTTTGCTCGCTTTAATGCTCATTTAGCAGAGATGTCTCCCGATGACTTCGTACAGGAGGTACTGCTGCAAAAGTTGAAAGCCAAAAAAGTCATTGTTGGATACGACTGGCAATTTGGTAAAGACCGAGCAGGTAACGCACAAGTTTTGAAATCGCTTGGAAAGTGCTATCAGTTCGATGTGAAAATCGTACCCGCTACCCAGATTAACGGGTTAATCGTTCATAGTACGCCCATACGTGAAGCGATAGCAAGCGGAAATCTGGAATTGGCAACCCAACTTCTCGGGCGGCGATATTCAATTATCGGTAAAATCGTTAAAGGGGAAGGTCGTGGACGCCAACTTGGATATCCAACTGCTAACATCGGCGCGGTTGAGCAGATGTTGCCTCCCAACGGAGTTTATGCAATTCAAGCGAAATTGGAGGGGCGTTCGCTCAATGGCGTACTGAATATGGGCTCTCGACCAACGTTTGATGGGGTAAAATTTCAGATTGAAGGTCATCTCTTCGACTTTGATGAGATGGTATACGATAAAGAAATAGAGATTTTTTTCGTAAAGAAGATTCGTGATGAGCGTGCATTTCCGAATCCGACGGCTTTGGTGAATCAGATTCGGCAAGATGTCGCAACGGCTAAGGGAATCCTCAGTCAAACGGACAAATGAACGAGCATCGTAAGGAAAATTGAGGAACTCAAAATTGGCTATTGAATATCGACTCGAAAGCTTACGCTTGAGTGAAACAAAAGGCTCAATTTGGAGAGTTGACATTTTTCTTTGCTCTCTGTGGACGATGTGATATAATATGCCGTCATGACGAAAAATGATAATTTTGCACATGCCAGATAAGGAGGTGAGTTGGAGTGGCACTCGATTCAAAAAGGAAAAGAGAGTTAATCGAAACGTATAGACGACACGAGACGGATACCGGTTCCCCAGAGGCGCAGGTAGCAATCATCAATACCCGTATTCGGGGATTGACAGAACACCTTCGGACCCACAAGAAAGATCATCATTCGAGACATGGACTCTTTAAGCTCGTAGGACAACAGCGCCGTTTATTGGGTTATCTCTACAATCAAGATGTTCAGCGGTATCATAATCTGATTGGTCAGCTTGGAATTCGGAACATAATTGGATCAAGGAGAAATTAATTATCCACCGTAGGAGTTTTGAGGAGGAAAATAGTGAAAGTCGAAATGCAACTTGGGAGCGAAAAATTATCTATTGAAACCGGAAAGGTTGCCAATCAGGCAGACGGTGCCGTTTGGGTACAATACGGTGGAACGGTTGTCTTAGTAACTGTTGTTGCTGAGAATAAAGAAAGTAACCTTGATTTCTTTCCACTGACTGTTGATTATCGGGAAAGGTCCTACGCGGGAGGGCGAATTCCAACTGTTTATGGCAGACGTGAGCCCCGTCCTGGTACGGGTGAACAGTTGACTGCACGTCTGATTGATCACTGCATCCGTCCACTTTTCCCAAAAGATTACCAAGTGGAAGTGCAAGTTTTATGTACTGTTCTTTCTTCAGATCAGGTTCATCCGGCGGATGTCCCCGCTTTAATTGGTGCTTCAGCAGCACTAAGCATCTCAGATATCCCCTTCAATGGCCCCGTCGGAGCCATCACCGTCGGTAAGTTAAATGGAGAACTCATCGTAAATCCGACTTATGAAGAACTTGAAAATGCTAAAATGGAACTCTTTGTCAGTGGCAAGACGGATGCCGTCATGTCGGTTGAAGGCGGAGGAGAAGAGATACCAGAAGACGAAGTGATTGACGCAATTGTTTTCGCTCACGAAGAGATAAAAGAAATCACCAAACTGCAAGAGGGTTTAGTCGCTCTGTGTGGAAAACCAACTCGTGAATACCAAGCGGAGAAGATTGATGAAGCACTGAACGAACGCATTCGGAACCTCGCGACATCAAAGATGCGTGAATCGATTGGCATGGAGGATAAGCAGGCCCGCGAGGATTATCTTGAACAGGTTCAGGAAGATGTCCTTTCAGAAATCGTTGATGAAGGCTTAGAAGAAGCGGACGTTCTCACAGTCACGCAGGATACAATCTCCATATTGGGTAAGATTGAAAAAGAGGAGATGCGCGAATCAATTCTGAGCGCAGGTAAGCGTGTCGATGGACGTGGCGTCGAAGAAATCCGAGCAATTTCAGGAGAGGTTTCGGTACTCCCACGAGTCCACGGTTCGGCACTGTTTACGCGAGGACAAACTCAAGCCCTTTGCACAATAACACTCGGTACTCGCGGTGATGAAGATGTGCAGCGTCGCCTCAACGGTGAGAGCAGACGTTCTTTCTTTTTACACTATAACTTTCCACCGTTCAGTACTGGTGAGGTAAAGCGGATGATGGGACCGGGCAGAAGAGAAGTCGGTCATGGTATGCTTGCCGAAAAAGCACTACATCCTGTTATTCCCACACGAGAGAAATTTCACTACACAATCCGGATCGTGTCTGATATTCTTGAATCAAATGGCTCTTCCTCAATGGCGACAGTATGTGGTGCAACCTTAGCATTGATGGATGCCGGGGTTCCGATTACAAAACCAGTTGCAGGAATTGGGGTTGGCTTAATTAAGGAAGGCGATCGGGAGGTTTTTCTGACCGACATGGTCGGCACAGAAGACTTCCTCGGTGATATGGATTTCAAAGTTGCCGGGACCCGCGATGGCGTAACTGCTGTGCAGATGGAAATTAAAATCGACGGTGTAACGCCTGAGTTGCTACGAAAAGCAATTCATCAAGCCAGAGAAGCACGATTATTTGTTCTGGACAAGATGAACGAAGTTATCTCCGAACCGCGACCCGAAACTTCTCCATATGCACCCCGCATTCAGTATCTCCAGATTCCGCCGGCAAAAATCAAAGACCTCATTGGTCCTCGCGGCAAAGTGATCCAAGGAATTCAGGAGGAAACTGGGGTAACCATCAACGTTGAAGATGACGGAACGGTCGAAATTGCAGCAGTCAGCGTCGACGCCGCTAAGAAAGCAGAAGAAATGGTTCTTGCAGTAACGGCAACGGCTGAAGTCAATAAAGAATATGATGGAAAGGTTGTTCGCACAACCTCTTTCGGGGCTTTTGTCCAAATCCTACCGGGTCAAGACGGCCTGGTTCATATCTCACAAATGGGCGATGGATATGTCCGGAGAGTTGAGGATGTGATGGAAGTGGGCGATGAAATCAAAGTGAGTGTCTTGAGCATTGATGACCAAGGACGTGTCGATTTAGCAATCGTTGGTGCAGACTTAACGCCGCGCCCGCCCTCATCGGATCGACCGCCCCCAGACCGAAACAGTTCTCGAAATCGAGGCAGAGGTGGCTATCGTGAAACTCGCGGTAATCGTTACGGACGCTCAGAAAACTCGCGGGATTCGCGGACACGCAGACCCCCACGAATTCCAAAAGGACGTGTTTAGATTAATAGATGAATCTGCGAATTTCCATCGATTTGCAGGTTCTCATAATTATCGTGACTAATATAACGAAAGCTTTTCCAAATGCAAACGAGGCCATCTATATCAAGAATACGGCACAAAAAACGAGATGCTTTGCCAGATCAAAAGTGGCTAACTTACTTCTTGGCATTTATCTTGATTCTGCTGATTGTTGTTTTTGTTGTATTAGCCAACCCGAAATATAAGAACATGATTGTTGAATATATTCAAGGGGTTCTTCATAAAGAAAAAAAAGTGCCTCGTCCCCGTCCTGGCCTAGGGGCAGAAATGAACGGATTTGGAAATAAAAGCATTGCGGAAGATAGGGGTGCGGTTCTTGAGCACCTCTATTTTTTTCGACATGCAACCACGGAAACTAAAATTCCGCAAGCGGCTCTAAGTGGAACGTAATGACGAAGGGAATGACATCAAGCCAATTGGAGGACTATAGTATGCGTCAAGAACGATATGGCAAAGCGGTGTCGATTCAAGGTTTTGTAATCATCCACAGTTTGTTAATATTCATGTGTGTCATTGTTGGTTGCGGCTATGTATCAACATCTTCTTATCTTGAACACATAAAGACAATCCGTATTCCGCGCATTGATATTCAAGATGCTGATATTACCTACGATATCACGTCCCAAAAACCTTACGATGAGATTATCACCGAAAAATTGATTGAGAAATTCAATCAGAAATGGCGGGACGGAAACGATGCAGAACTCAATTTGACAATACTCGACTATCGCTTAGAACCCCTCGATTTTGATGCCAGCAACCAACCGACACAGTTTCGCATGAGCCTAGAGATTGAATACGAATTTATAGACCGCGTCCAGAATAAAATTATCGACAAAAAAGATAACTACTACCAGGTTCATGACTTTTACGTCGTTCAGGGATTTGAACCACCAGAGACTCGCGAAGAAGCAAAGACAAGACTCATCGAAGAATTGACTGAAGACCTCTATAGTCAACTCGCTGAACAGTGGTAAAGCGCATAAAGAATAGGACTTACGCAACCGATGAGCCGAATCCGCGATTCCACTGCATCTTGAATCCGGAATCGTTGTCAGATGCAAGATTCAAGATGCACAAGGGATTGGGGATAATCTATCGATCTCAATTGCGTAAGTTCTGTAGGATATAATGACGAGAGGGAAGGGGAGAGGAATGGATGGAAATGGACGGAATGAGGAAATGAGTTCATCCATACTTCACGTTTCATGTTTCACGCTGTATGCGATGCTTTTTCTTGCATGCCATGCAGAACAGGGAAATTACACCGCTGTGAGTCGCAAAGGAGAATACATCTGTGGGATTTGGAAAGCGCATACAGCTAACATTGCACAAAAAATGTTAGATAATATTGCGCAAAAAGGGGTTGAAGGAGAACAGCCAATCAAGCCCTTGCCAATAATCACGGCTGTTAAACCTATTGAGCTTCTACCAGCTGACGGCGCGTTCTCCGATTGGGTTAGATTACGAAAACCGACTACCTACACGAGTGAAAACCTGTATAAAGATGTATTTGGTGGAGAGCCAGAATTATACCGTTCCTATGGATTTATCGAACAAGCGAATGTTGAATACCAAGCCCCCCGGCTTGCCTCTTACCCATTGATTCTCGTCGAAATTTTTGATATGGGACGCCCGGAGAACGCTTTTGGCGTTTACAGTTTCAATCGATACCCACAAGATGATTTTGAATGGGTGGGTAGTAAAGCAATTATTTCAGGAAAGAAACTGTGCTTTTGGAAGGGCAAATATTTTGTCCAAATCGAAGGATATGAGTTAGCCACCGAAATTAAAAAAGGAATGATTGAACTTGCAAGAATAATTGCTAATCATATCAAAGACCCGCCGACTAAGCCCAACCTGCTGAAACTATTACCTCAAAAGAATCAAGCACCCAACAGCGAGAAGTACTTTTTATCTGGCTCATCCTTACGCCAGATCTATCGGCAGTTACCGGAGAACGTCACCCAATTGGCGACCGACACGTTAGGCGTTACGTCAGCATATCCGCATAAATCTTCCCCGGAGGATTGGATTTACACGATGGTTGGCTTTGTCATTCGTTACGCAAATGAATCAGAGGCGAAAGTCGCTTACGAGGCGTATCGTAATTATTTACAGGCTCATGCAACGGGGGTCACCCCAATTCCGACCGGAGGGCTTGTTGCCAGCGAATCACAAAAGGAGCGAGCCAAGCAGTAGTAACTCACGCATCACATTCACTACCTTACTTTTAAAAGGAGTTATCTTATGCGAGGAGACTTTGAAGCTTACCTCAACGATTCATTCCGCGATGACAATGGTCAACTAGACCTGGACAAACTGCTTGCCCTAGAAGATGAAGCAGAAATGAATGTCGTCGTTATTATGCCCAACACTCAACCCGACCCGCAAAACGAGGAACTCGCTGATGTCATCAGAGACCATCCGCGTGTGCTCGGGTGTGCGCTTATCCACCCCACAGAGGAAGACCCTGTCGGTCAGGTGCATCGAGCCGCTAACGAGTGGGGCATGAGAGGGATTAAGTTAATGCCGGCTGTTCATGGATACAATGTTGATGATGAGATGGTCAAGCCTGTTGTTGAAGCCGCACGCGAAAATGGGCTCATCGTTTCGATTCATTCCGGTCCAAAAAATTGCCACCCAACACGCATTGGAAACGTGGCGAGTTGGATTCCTGAAACGGCAGTAATTATGGATCACATGGGATTCCCTGATGACCTCGACGCTGGAATCGAAGCCGCCAAGGCGAATAGCAATATCTATTTAGGCACAACGATTCTTCGCTTTCATCGGCGCTGGGGAACAGATCCGGATGCGGTCATTCCCACCGAAATGAAGAAAGCGGTAGATGAATTGGGGCCAGAGCAGATTGTTTTTGGTTCTAATCTTCCCGAATATCGCCCCCTCCAAGTTATTAACGCCATCCGTCGTCTCGAATTGGGAGAGGACGCGGAAGCCTTAATTTTTGGCGGGAATTTGGCGCAGATTTATGGGCTTGAGGGGTAGAAAACTGTCAACGTTCGGAACGAAAAGAAATGTCAGAAAATCTGAAACGCACACCACTTTACCATATCCACAAAAAACTCGGCGCGAGACTGGTCGAATTCGGCGGTTGGGAAATGCCTGTGCAATATAGCGGCATCATTGATGAACACCTGACAGTTAGATCAAACGCCGGGCTGTTTGACCTTTCCCATATGGGCGAGATTGAAATCCGGGGGCCAGGTGCGCTACCGTTGATCCAAAAACTCATCACCAACGATGCGGCAAGAAAACTTGTGGATGGGCAAGTGCTGTATACTCCAATGTGCAACGCGCACGGTGGGATTGTGGATGATCTGCTTGTCTATCGTTTCACTCAGGATAGATATACCCTCGTTGTCAATGCCTCAAATATCGAGAAAGATTTTGAGTGGATATGCGCTCACAATGATACGGACGCAAAAGTCGAAAATCGAAGTGATGAAACTGTCCTCATTGCACTGCAAGGTCGCAACTCGCCGGAGATCCTACAAGAGCTAGCGGATGTCGATCTTGCCTCTATCAAATACTATTGGTTCACAAAGGGAGAGATCGCGGGTATCCCAACAATCATCTCACGAACAGGCTACACCGGAGAGGTCGGTTTTGAACTTTACGTTGATGCCAATCGTGGCGAAGACCTCTGGAACGCCATCTATGAAGCGGCAATCACAATCGGCGGAAAACCTGTCGGGCTTGGCGCAAGGGATACATTGCGACTAGAAGCGCGACTTTGCCTGTATGGAAACGACATTGACGAAACAACTACGCCATTGGAAGCCGGATTGCGCTGGACCGTATCTTTTGACAAAGGTGATTTCATCGGGCGGGATGCGCTGATAAAACAACGCAACGAAGGCATCAAACGTCGTTTGTCTGGATTTCAGATGTTAGATCGAAGCATCGCACGTTCACACTACGCCGCCTATCGCGACGATCGGTTTTTAGGAGAGGTTACGAGCGGTGCCCCATCACCGAGTCTGAAATGTAATATTGGACTTGCATACCTCCCAATTGAACAGAGTAAAATTAACGCCAAAATCGAGATCGAGATCCGTGGAAAACGCCATCCAGCAAAGATCGTGAGGACGCCGTTTTATAAACCGTCTTAGTCACGAATATTTCGGGAGGGGATAGCTGTGAATATTGCAATCGAAGTGCCGGAAGATATTGGGCACCAGCTTTTAGCGAGATGGGGTGATATATCCCAACGGGCACTGGAAGCACTGACCCTTGAAGCCTATCGGTCTGAAGTGATTACCGAGGTTCAAGTACAGCGAATGCTCAACTTGTCTTCGCGGTGGGAAGTGGACGCATTTTTGAAGCGGGCAAAAGCATATCTGGACTATACTGAGGCAGATCTAGAGCAGGATATTTTAGCTATCCGTAACGTGGTGCCGCGATGATCATCGTCTCAAATACGTCACCTGTTTGTTATTTGTTGTTGATTAGCCAAATAGATGTGCTCCCGACGTTGTTTAATCGGATAATGCTACCACAAGCTGTGCGTGAGGAACTTTTGAGCGAAGGAGCACCGGCTGTTCTCCAAACCTGGGTAGCACAACCACCCGTTTGGCTTGAGATTAAACCCGTAGTGACCGAATCTGATGCGGAACTGGCTCGACTGCACCCAGGGGAGCGCGAAGCCATTGTATTGGCAGAACGGTTGGGGGCAGATTTGATTCTGTTAGACGAAAAGGCTGCACGACGGGTAGCAACGGCACGCGGTTTAAACGTAACCGGGTTACTTGGTATTTTGGATGAGGCACAAACACGTGGTCTCATCGATCTTCCTGAGGCAGTTGAACGCTTACGGCAAACAACGTTTCGGGCGTCACCGTACCTTCTCAAATCGCTTTTGGACCGACATCAAAAAATCTAATGGTTCTTGAAATTCCAAATAGTGCGAGCATAGAATGCACTTTAGTCAACGTCACCATAGCTTAATCCGCCATCGAATGAGGAGGTCAGATGTTCCCAGAGGACCTAAAATACATGGAAAGCCACGAATGGGCGCGGCGTGAGGATGACATCGTTGTTGTTGGTGTTACAGATTATGCGCAAGGAGAAATCCAAGATGTCGTCTACGTGGAGATGCCAGAAGTCGGCACAATCGTTGAGCAGAAAAAAGGGTTGGGGGTCATTGAATCCGTTAAAGCTGCTTTTGATCTCTACGCTCCCGTCAGCGGCGAAGTCATCGAAATCAACGAAGAACTCGAAGATACGCCGGAGTTGGTGAATGAGGATGCCTACGGTTCAGGGTGGATGATCAAGATTCGGATGAGTAATCCGGGTGAATTAGACAATATCATGTCTGCAAACGAATATCAAGGGTTGATCGAGGCTGAAGGAAATGAGTAAGACTATAGCGGAAGAAATCTTGAATACCATCAATTCTGCAGATTCCTTCGTTGACAGGCATATCGGTCCTCGGCCAGAAGATATTGAGTTGATGTTAGAACGGGTTGGATATACCTCGATCGATGCGCTTATCGAAGATGTTGTTCCAGCGGATATCCGTCTGGATAGCCCTCTAAAACTTGAAGGAAGTCGCACAGAGTCTGGGGTTCTCGCTGAGTTGAAAAAGATTGCTTCCCGGAATGAGGTGTACCGTTCTTTTATCGGGATGGGATACTACAATTGTATTACCCCGCCTGTGATTCAAAGGAACATCCTTGAAAATCCCGGCTGGTATACGCAATACACACCGTATCAGGCAGAGATCGCACAGGGACGACTTGAGGCGTTGTTAAATTTCCAAACGATGATTATCGATCTGACCGGGCTACCGATTGCAAATGCCTCGCTTTTAGATGAGGGTACGGCGGCGGCTGAAGCGATGGCGATGTGTTTTGGTGCGCAGAAACGTAATGCCAGCAACCAGACGTTTTTTGTTTCGGAGACGTGTCATCCCCAGACAATTGCAGTGCTTCAGACCCGCGCAGAGCCGTTGGGTATTCAGTTGCTTGTCGGAGACCATCGTACAGTCGATCTTGCCTCTCCCCCTGTTTTTGGTGCAATTGTTCAATATCCGGCGAGTGATGGTGTGGTTTATGATTATAGCGATTTCACTCGAAAAGTCCATGATGCCGGCGGATTATTGGTTGTCGCTACCGACCTGCTTAGCCTCACCCTTTTGAATTCGCCCGGAGAGTTTGGGGCTGACATTGCAGTTGGATCGACGCAGCGGTTTGGGGTTCCAATGGGGTATGGTGGACCTCACGCTGCTTTCTTTGCAACTAGAGAAGAATTCAAACGTAAGGCGCCGGGGAGGATGGTCGGGGTTTCACAGGACGCGGAAGGTCGGATGGCGCTTCGCCTCGCGCTTCAAACTCGAGAGCAACATATCCGAAGAGAAAAAGCAACAAGTAACATCTGTACCGCCCAAGTGCTCTTGGCCGTGATGGCGAGTATGTACGCTGTGTATCACGGTCCCAAAGGGCTTCGGCGAATTGCGCAGCGTGTAAACCTACTCACCGGCATCCTTGGGGAGGGATTGAAGCGATTAGCATATCCAATCACTGAAGGCACTTACTTTGATACGCTGAGTGTTGGTCTCGGTTCAGCAAATCTCAAAGATCTCTTGTCAGCCGCCGATGCGAAGAGAATTAACTTCAGAGTTTTTGATCGCGCACGTATTGGTATTTCGCTTGATGAGGCAACCACGATTCAGGATGTCCGCGACATCCTTGATATTTTTGCGCTCGGAAAAACGCTTCCTTTTGAGTTTGAGGAACTCATTACCACCGTAGGAGCGTCGTCAGGCACAACAATCTCGGAGTCATTTCAGCGGGAAAGCCCCTACCTCACGCATCCCGTTTTCAACACTTATCACTCCGAAACCGAGATGCTGAGGTACATCTACCATCTCCAGCAAAAAGACCTGTCTTTGACTACGTCAATGATTCCACTCGGATCTTGCACGATGAAACTGAACGCAACAACTGAAATGCTTCCGGTCACCTGGCCAGAGTTCAGCCAACTCCATCCGTTTGTTCCCCTTGAACAAGCAAAGGGATACCAAATTCTCTTTGCGCAACTTGAGTCGTGGTTGTCGGAAATTACAGGATTTCCCGGCATATCGCTCCAACCCAACGCCGGATCGCAGGGGGAATACGCCGGGCTTTTGGTCATCCGTAAGTACCATCAGCGCAGAGGCGAAGGCGACCGGATCGTCTGCTTAATCCCTGAGTCTGCACACGGCACGAACCCCGCTAGCGCAACGATGGCGGGCATGCAAGTGGTGGTGGTCAAATGCGACGCTGACGGTAACGTTGATCTGGGAGATCTCCGAAAACAGGCAGAGGCACACAGTCAAAATCTCGCAACGGCAATGATTACTTATCCTTCCACTCACGGGGTTTTTGAGGAATCGGTTCGCGCAATTTGCGAAGTCGTTCATCAGCACGGTGGACAGGTTTATATGGATGGCGCGAATATGAACGCAATGGTGGGGTTATGTCGTCCGGGGGATTTTGGACCGGATGTATGTCATCTGAATTTGCATAAAACCTTCTGCATTCCTCATGGTGGAGGTGGTCCCGGAATGGGACCGATTGGCGTAAAGGAACATCTTATGCCGTTTCTTCCAACTCACCCGGTCATGTCGGTTGGGGGAGAAGATGGAATCGGTCCAGTTTCAGCGGCACCTTGGGGCAGCCCCAGCATTCTCTCGATTTCTTGGACATATATTGCTTTAATGGGAGCGGCGGGGTTGAAGCGTGCCGCAGAGGTCGCGATTTTGAACGCAAATTATATCGCCAAATGCTTAGAGCCTCATTATTCGATTCTCTACAAAGGAGACAAGGGGCTTGTCGCCCACGAATGTATCATCGACTTTCGTAGCTTCAATAAAGCCGCAGGCATTCGGGTCAACGACGTCGCTAAGAGACTAATTGACTACGGGTTTCATGCTGCAACCGTGTCGTTTCCCATTGCCGAAACAATGATGATCGAACCGACCGAGAGCGAATCCAAAGCTGAATTGGATCGGTTTTGCGAAGCCTTGATTTCAATCTGGAAAGAAATCGCCGAAGTTGAAAATGGCGGCGCAGATCGCTCTGACAATGTCCTCAAAAATGCACCCCACACCGCAGCGCAAATAGCGAGGACAGAATGGACCCATAAATATTCGCGCGAAAACGCAGCTTTCCCCGCGCCATGGAATTATGATCGAAAATTTTGGCCCGCTGTCACACGAATTAATGAAGTGCTGGGGGATCGCAATTTTATTTGTGCTTGCCCGCCGATTGAATCCTATCAGACTTAGAATGGGCGGGACAGCACTCCCACATTGTAGCAATACTCAGTGAACAAAGAGCAGTAAACACATATATCAAAAATGAAAGCAATTATTATTGGCGCGGGAGAAGTCGGATTCCATACCGCCGCAAAACTTTTGACCGCAGAAAAAAATAACGATGTCGTATTGATTGATGAATCGAAAGAAGCATGTCAGCGCGTTCAGGAGCAATTAGATTTGCTAACGCTCCAAGGTCCGGGTGCCTCCCCACCCCTATTAAAAGAGGCAGGAATCGAAGACGCCGAACTTCTCATTGCTGTGACAAACTGCGATGAGATTAACATTCTCGCGTGTCTCATCGCTTCTCGGTATGGCGTCGCCACGAAAGTCGCACGCGTTTCTGCTCCAGATTACTGTTCTGAAGAAGGCGGTATGTCTCCGGCAGACTTCGGCATAGATCTACTCATTAATCCAGAACAACTTTGCGCTCAAGAATTCTTCCAATTGCTCAATATTCCAGAAGCCCGTGAAATCGTTGAATTTGAAGGTGGTAAAGTGCAACTCGTCTCATTTCAGGTGAAAGCCACCAACCCACTTCAGGGCAAACCCATGATTCGTCTTGGGGAGGAAAAGTTCATCTCTGATCTGCGTTTTACGGCGATTAAGCGTAAAAACGGTACGACAATCGTCCCAAAAGGTCCAGACTACATCCTTGCAGGAGATCAGGTTTTTGCAATCGGTAGTCGTGAAGCAATCACCCATTTGCTTGAACTATCGGGGGTGTCTTTGGATCGCAAGCTCAATCGTGTCATTATCGCCGGTGCCGGACGGATTGGTATTTATCTTGCGCAGGCACTTGAGAAACACGACACACAAGTCAAGATCATAGAGTCAAATCGAGAACAAGCAGAAGCGGCCTCTACCGTCCTAAAACGGACAACCGTTTTACACGGTGACTACCTTCAACCCGGCTTTTTAGAAGACGCAGGGATTGAGGGAATCGATGGATTTGTCTCTGTCACTGGTGACGATGAAAATGACATTATGGCTTGTGTGACTGCGAAACAGCGTGGTGCAGTACGTGTTCTTGCCCTTGTCCAGAATCCGCGCTACCTACCGATTCTTGCAACGATTCCCGCACTTGATGCGGCTGTAAGTCGTCACTTGATAGCAGTCGGCAGCATCCTGCGTTTGGTTCGCCGTGGGCAAATTGTCTCGGTGGCACCTTTACGAGAGGTTGATGCAGAAGTCATCGAGCTCGTTGCTGGAGTCCGCTCGAAGATTGCTCACAAGACGATTACATCTCTTCGCGGCAAATTCCCTGATGACGCTCTGATCGGCGCGATTGTTCGACGCGATCGCGTCATTGTTCCAACGGGAGATTGCGTGATTCAGCCCGGCGATCGCGTCATCGTATTTAGCATGCCTGAAGCTATCCCAAGTGTTGAAAAATTCTTCGTCGAGTAGAACGAGTTGTTAACTCACAAACATTATCCCATTCCATTTTCCGTACCCCTGAAAAGAGGTTAGGTTTTAGACCTGACAAGTTTGGCAAACCTATCAGGTCTGGGAACTCTAAATCCTAGTCCGTGAATTTAAGATTAGTTCTCCATACGCTTGGTAATCTATTGATCTGTCTGGCGGGAACAATGTTTGTCCCGCTGCTTATAGCCGTCTACTACCACTCCGCAAACGGCGAATCAGATCTCAGTTCATTTATCTATTCCTTGTTCATCACACTGCTCGTCGGATTCTCCCTTCGTTTGATGACTAAATCCGAGAGTGAATTGGGAAATAAGGAAGCATTCGCTGTTGTCGCATTAGGTTGGGCGATTTGCGCTCTATTTGGAGCACTCCCGTATATCTTTCACCACACGTTCGCAGACACGGGCAGAAATTGGCTCGTCGAATTTTCGTTCTGCTATTTTGAATCCATGTCAGGTTTCACAACAACGGGAGCGACCGTTCTCACCGAAATTGAGCATCTACCGCATGCCACCCTTTTCTGGCGCAGTCTGACGCATTGGCTCGGTGGGATGGGCATTGTTGTACTTGCGCTGGCGATTCTGCCAATGCTCGGTGTCGGGGGAATGCAGCTTTTACGCGCCGAAGCCCCCGGCCCTCAGACCGACCGTTTGACCCCTCGCGTGACACAGACGGCAAAACTCCTCTGGGGCGTTTATGTCCTCATTTCCGCTGCTGAAATGTTGCTGCTGTGGGCTTTTGGAATGCCCCTATTCGATTCGCTTTGTCATACCTTCGGTACGATGGCAACGGGTGGATTTTCGACCCAAAATTTAAGCATCGGTCAATATAATAACTGGATCTTCGATGTCATCATCATTATCTTTATGTTCCTTGCTGGAGTCAATTTTTCGCTGCATTATCGAGCGTTACGCGGTGATTTTAAGGGATATCTGCAAGATACCGAGTTTCGTTTCTACTGCTTCATGTTGCTTCTCTGTACGGGACTCATCATCTGGAATACGATGAGTGTAAAAGTTGGCAACAAAGTCGTTTACGATTCGTTCGGAGACTCACTTCGTTATTCGACCTTTCAGGTATTTTCAATTATCACGACCACGGGCTATGGAACCGCTGATTTTGAAAAGTGGCCCTATCTATCACAGTTTATCCTGATCATTCTGATGTTTTTCGGTGGGTGCGCAGGCTCGACCGGAGGTGGGATGAAGCAGGTGCGCTTGCTACTTGTCATTAAACAGGCGTATGCAGAAGTAAAACAGTTAATTCTGCCGCACGCGGTGATTCCCATAAAAATTGGTGACAAAGTCATCCCACCGGAAGTCGTAAAAAATGTCGTTAGCTTCTTTTTTATTTTCATCGGAATCTACGCTGTGGTCACCGGCATGATGACAGCGTTGGGGTTAGATTTAATTACTGCAGCGAGCTCCACTATTGCAACAATGGGGAATATTGGTCCCGGGCTTGGGGGTGTTGGGCCCAGTGACAATTACGCTCATATTCCAACACTTGGGAAATTTATCATGAGCTTTTGTATGCTGCTGGGGCGTTTAGAATTATATACCGTGTTAGTCCTATTTTCGCCGGAGTTATGGAAAAAATGAGTGGGAATTCAGGATACAAGTCTACATCTTATCTTGCATCTTGAATCCGACCTCCTTGCTAAAAGTAATGCTGAAATTTCTTCTGCTCTTGCACACCGCTGCTGCGATAGTTTGCCTTGGAAGCATCACCCACAACCTTGTCATGATTGTGAATTACTGGCGAGGACAATTCCGGCGAGTTCAATTAGAAAAATTGTATGTCAAAGTGAGTTTTATCGCCTTTCTTTGCACCTACCTTCTCGGTGGGTTAGGACTATATCCTGCCTTTCGTTATCGTGTGCGGCATCTTTACTTTGACCAATCCCTGCGTTGGGCAACGGGATTATTCGAGATTAAGGAAAATTGGGGGTCGCTTGCACTTGCGATCTTCATCGTTTACTATCTATTGAGTCGTTCTATCCAGCCTCGCGTCAATCATCCCCTCACGAAGATCTATATTTTGCTTGGCATACTCCTTTCGGTTATCATCTGGTATTCCGCTATTGTTGGATTTCTTCTCGTCTCTCACAAGTCCGTTTAGTCTCGCAAGATGAATCGCAAAACAACCTACCATTTCTCCCTCTTCATCGGTCTCATCGCCTTTTCGATTGCCTATTGTACCATTAAACACTTTTTGATTCCTCTGCCACGCTACTATCCCACGTTGAATCAATGGTCGATGATCAAAGACCCCGACATTCCTTCAATGGGATGGTATGCCCAAACACTGGTAAGTCTTTGTATTGGTAGCGTGTGTGGGGCGATTGCTTATTTGATTGGATCGCTGCGCCGATTGGTAAGTGAACGTGTCCTCGTGATTGTGGGTTGGATGGCTGTCGCTGCCGCAGGTTTGATGATGCTTTATCTTTTTCAGCGTGAATGGCAGGGCTGGATTGCGAGTTAGAATTCTGTTGACCGACGAACAGTTTGGTGTTACAATCGTTGAACGATTACATTTTGATTAAGAGAGGGAGTTAAAATATGCGACCAGCCTCGCTTCAACTGGCGATGTTCGACATGGCTGGAACAACGGTAAACGACCGAGTGGAAGGCATTCCACTGATGATACTTAGCATGACCCGCGCGTTTGCCAGTCACGACATCCGGCTTACATCAGAGTTGATTAACAGACATAGAGGAAAGGAAAAACTCGAAGCGATACAAACCCTTCTTCAAGAGAATTCAAGTTTACCTTCCGATGAAATCGATCGCATTTCCGCTATCATCTATCGTGATTTCGTGCAAGAGTTGGAAAGCAATCTACGGGATGTCTCCGAAATCGACGGGGCAAGCGAAACTTTTCAATACCTCAAATCCAGAGGAATATTCGTCGGAGTAGGGAGTGGTTTTCCAGCGAGGGTTGTTGAGGCAATCGTTTCGCAATTGGGTTGGCGAGAGAATGGTCTCGTCGATTATGTTGGGAGTGCGGAGCAGGTCGGCGTGGGGCGTCCGAATCCGAAGATGATTCATGACGCGATGCAACAACTTGGCGTCACCAAGCCACAAAAAGTGGTCAAAATTGGTGATACCATTGTTGATATTCAGGAGGGGAAAAACGCGGATGTGTGGACTATCGCTGTTTTGACAGGTTCTCAAACAGAAGAACAGTTGATGACAGTGCAACCTGACTATATCTTGTCAAGTATTCGCGCCTTGCCTGAAGTGCTACAGACTTAAATCTCGGCAACGGCGTAATCCCCATTCGTAATCTGTGCCACAGCGTTAGTAGGTCCTGACCCGTATTATGAGCAACGAGAAGCAACATCCAAATCAAAGGGAAAACGGAAATGATACGAAAACATTTGGTCGCGGGAACAACACTAATGGTGTGCCTGTTTTGTCTCTGGGTGGGTTTGGTGTGGGGACAGACATTTCCCGAAACGCCGACAGCACGTCTTGGCAAGGGGACTATTAACGAAGTTGCTTATTCACCTGATGGGAAGCGAATTGCGGTCGCAGGGAGTCTGGGCATCTGGCTATATAACGCGAACGACCTGACGGAAATTGGACTCTTGAAGGGGCATACGCAAGAAGTTGAAACTCTAAGCTTCAGTCCTGATGGGCAAATGTTGGCGTCGGGAAGTCGCGATACGACGATTCGGCTGTGGAATGTTGAGAAACAAACGCAGATATCAAGACTGCAGGGACATACCACGCCCGTGTTTTCTGTTGCCTTCAGTCCTGATGGGAAAACGCTGGCATCGGGAAGCGGAGACACAACAATTCGACTGTGGGACGTTGAGCAGCAAGCGCAAATTGCAATGTTGAGAGGACACACAGACGCGGTATGGTCTGTCGCTTTCAGCCCTAATGGCGCGACACTCGCTTCGGGGGGCGGCGGATTGTTCAATGGTACCATTCGGTTGTGGGATGTCCAGGGGAAAAACCAAATTTCGGTATTGGGAGAGCAAACGGGTCCCGTGTTTTCTGTTGCCTTCAGCCCGGACGGAAAGACCCTTGCGTCAGGAGGAATTGGGCTTCGAGAGAATACTCCGCGACTGTGGGATGTGCAAGGACAACGGCAGATTGGCGTATTGGAAGGTCATGCCGGGCTTGTGTTCTCGTTGACCTTCAGCCCCGATGGGCGAACCCTCGCCTCGGGGGGATCGGACAATACCGTACGGCTGTGGAATGTTGCACAGCAAGAGCAAACGGCGAGGTTACAACAGCATACTGGCTCCGTGTTATCGGTGGCCTTCAGCCCCGATGGAAAAACGTTGGCATCGGGAAGTAGAGACACAACCGTTCGGCTATGGAATGTTGAGGGACAGAATCAAGCGGTAATAACGACTGGGCATACAGACGCAGTGTTTTCGTTAGCCTTTAGTCCGGATGGGAGAACCTTGGCGGCGGGAAGCGATGACTGGACAATTCGCCTGTGGGATGTTCGGGAACAAAGACAAACCGGCGTGTTGGAGGGACATACAGATACGGTGTTGTCGGTTGCGTTCAGCCCCGATGGGAAAACGCTGGCGTCAGGAAGCAGAGATACCACAATCCGGCTGTGGGATGTCACCGAGCAAAGGCAGATCGGAATGTTGCAGGAACATACAGGTGTGGTGTGGTCTGTCGCTTTCAGCCCTGATGGCAAAACGCTGGCTTCGGCGAGTGCTGACTTTGTGGGTGCGGACAATACAGTTCGGCTGTGGGATGTGGATGCACAAAATCAGATTGGCGTGTTAGACGAACACATTGGTCCGGTATTGGCTGTGACTTTCAGCCCCGATGGAGAGACGCTTGCGTCTGGAGGTGGGTTTGACCAAACCATTCGCCTGTGGGATGTGAAGAGGCAACGCCAAATTGCAGTGCTACAAGGACACACAGGGGGAGTGAATGGTTTAGCCTTCAGCCCCGACGGGGGAACCCTTGCGTCAGGAAGTGATGACGAAACCGTCCGGTTGTGGGATGTTGAAAGAGAAGAAGAGATTGGGGTATTGGACGAGCATACGGGCTGGGTGAGGCCGGTTGTTTTCAGCCCAGACGGGAAAATCCTCGCGTCGGGCGGATCGGACAATACAATACGACTATGGGATGTTGAGAAACAGAAACAGATAAAGGTGTTGGAGGAACACTTGAGTGTGGTGTGGTCTGCCTCCTTCAGCCGCGGTGGAAAATGGCTTGCGTCGGGAAGTGAGGATGGAACCATCCAACTCTGGGAAGTCAACCTGCCAAGCCCCTTTCCCGTGGAACCGAAGGACAAACAGTTTATCACATTCGGCGGACTCAAGCGCGATATGCTCTTGCAAAACTTCCCGAATCCTTTCAATCCAGAAACATGGATTCCCTTTCAGTTAGCGGAGGAGGCTTCGGTAACAATACAGATTTACAGTGCCCAAGGCAAGATGGTTCGCCAACTCAAGCTCGGCGAAAAACCTGCGGGGCGGCATGCCATGAAGGAGAACGCTGCCTACTGGAATGGACGAAACGAGCGCGGAGAAATGGTAGCAAGTGGTGTGTATTTCTATCGTATCCTCGCACGGGAATTCTCTGCCACTCGGCGCATGCTCCTGGCTAAATAACCCCCAAGTTTTTACCTAAGTAATTCCACTCCGCTTCAGAAAGAGAAGTAAGTCCGATAAAGCTTTACGTTTTACGCATCACTCAAGGAGAATTCGATGAACAAAGTCAATATCGCTTTAATTGGTGCAGGGGGAATGGCGAACGGTGTTCACTATCCTTCCCTTGCGGAATTCGAGGATGTCAACCTTGTTGGTTTGTGCGATCTAGTTCCGTCCAAACTACAAGCGACAGCGGAACGATTCCAGATTGAAAACACATTCACCGACTACAAACAGATGCTGGAAAAAACTACTCCGGACGCCGTGTACGTCTTGATGCCACCACAGCACCTGTATCCACTTGTCATTCATTCCCTCTCTCAAGGGCATCATGTCTTTATTGAAAAGCCACCCGCACTCACACTACATCAGATACGAGAGATGGCGTTGGTTGCCGAGCGGAAGGGCTGCAAAACGATGGTCGGCTTTAACCGACGGTTCATCCCACTGATGCGTCAGGTCAAAGAAATCGTCGAAGAAAAAGGTCCCATCATCCAATGTATGTCCACTTTCCATAAAAACTCTCCCGCCGCACTTTACTACGATGGGGTCATTGATGTTCTGACGTGCGATGCCATCCATGCGGTCGATACCCTGCGTTGGTTAGGTGGCGGCGAAGTCAAAGCGGTCGCAAGTGATATTAACAGCTTCGATTCAGACCGGGAGAACAGCTTCAACGCAATCGTGAAATTTGATAGCGGTGCTTCGGGCTATCTCTGCACCAACTGGGCAGTCGGCGGACGTATTCATATTTTCGAGATGCACGCTCGCGGAATCTCTGCCTACATCAACCCCGACGTCGGTGGAAAAGCGGTCATCCACAGCAGCGACGGGGTCAAAGAGATTACGACTGTTGAAGTTGCCGGGACCGATGAAAACCACAAAGCTTACGGCTTCTACGGTGAAAGTCGCCACTTTGTAGACTGTATCCGGGGAGATCGACAGCCGGATACCTGTTTTACGGATGCGGTTAAAACAATGGAACTGGTTCAGAAAATCTATCAAAATCGGATTGATTGATTGCGGCGCACAATCACGAAGGAGACAAGCGTGCTCATCCACAATGTCAAAGGTCATTACCATTTCCTGACAGGAATCGATCCATATTCCTGTGGTGTGGTTGCTGATGAGGGGTACGAAATTGTTCACATTACCCTGACTCAGCCTATTCCATGGCGTAAAGGATTTATGCACATTGATACATATTTACAGGCACAAGGATTGAAACGAACCGCCCTTTGCGCAATTCAACTCCGATGTCCGGTGCCTTTCACGATGGACGGGTTTATCGCCTTTAACCGACAGTATTGCAAGGTGTTACAAGAATGGGATCTCTATCACGATAACCTGAACCCGTTGGCGCGCACAAATGTAGCACCGCTGACGCATCCTCCCCAAGAATCGATGCTCTACGGTTTCTCGTATGTCCGTCCTTGTGATAAAGAGATGCAACCCACTTTCATCATCGCAGGTGCGGGTGAGCTGTTAGATGGGGTACTGAATCCCGAAGGCATTGTTCACCGGGGGGAAATCGATGAAGAAACCATGCGAGAGAAAGCCGCTTATGTCATGGGTGTGATGGAGGAACGTCTCTTGGGACTCGGTGGCACTTGGGCTATGGTAAATCGTGTCAATATTTATACCGTCCATCAATTCAACGGGCTCATTGAAAATATCGTGCTACCGAAGTTAGGGATAGCAAAACAGCACGGTATTCATTGGTATCAGGCGCGTCCTCCGATTGTGGATATTGAGTACGAGATGGATATGCGCGGCGTAGCGCACGAGTTGTACATTGATTTGCTCTGAAATAGACTGTAAAACCGTTCGCCAGCCTGTTACCAATTGACGTAACCGTTCAGGTGCTGAAAACGAAGAAGGCCTCAAAGCAAGAGCAATCTAACAGATCGCATTACGGAGCGGCAGATTGCGCTTGTAACGCAAACTGTTAGTTTGCGAGACTACCTGAACGGTTACTAAAATATAAAACTCAGAAAGGAAGGAACTTCATGTCAGAGTATTCGGTTGTTAGCAAAAGTGTGCCGAGAGTTGATGCCCTTGAAAAGGTGACGGGTACTGCGAAGTATGGGGCGGACATTCAACTTCCCGGTATGCTCTACGGAAAAATTTTTCGTAGCAAGCACGCCCATGCGAAGATTCTTAG
>JADFGN010000266.1 GCA_022567695.1 Candidatus Poribacteria bacterium
AAGCCAATTAACTCATCCCATCGATCGCAGCCCGTAATTGACGGACGCCTTCCAGCATGAGTTCAGGGCTGCCCCAATGTTCGATGCTTGCCGCCCCGCTAAAGCCGTCATCGAGTAAAGTTTGGAAAAGGTCTTCGTAGGTGATATTGGTTGCGCCAATTGGATTGAGGTTTTTGTCCCGGTTTGGTTTGACGTGGACATGCGTCACCAACCCCTTGATCTGGGCATAGCCATCGGGCATAGGCATTTCACCACAATGCAAACCGTTGTTCACATCCCAGCAAGATGACAGGGCGGGGCCTCCGCCGAGTGCATCAATCACCTTGCGGGTTTCTTCGCACGTTCCAGCAAGCGTTGCGCCTTCATTCTCAAAAGAAAGGGTCACGTTTCCACTTTCGGCAACTGGAACAATGGGAGCGAGTTTCTCGGCAATCATATCGATGTAATCGTCAATATTGGGACGCCCCGCCTCCTTGTTTCGACGGTTGGGATTCCAGAACGCAAATCCCCGAATCACGCGAGTGTCGAAGGCGTGCGCGAGTTCAACCATCCGATCAAAGTAGCGCAAGTGTTGTTCGTATTCATCTTGATTATCGTGATGACACTTGCCAAATGGCGAACCGATGACCGCGACCTTCGCGTCATATTTTGTCAACACATCTTGCATCCGTTTCACATCGTCGTCGTCAATTGTGGTGACGCTCTTGCCCCAAATACCACCACGAATTTCAAGCGTATTTGCGCCCGCTTCGACGCTGAGTTTTACGGCTTCATCAAAATCTTTGGACACTTCATCAGCAAAAACACAAACATCAATCATTGAATAACTCCTAATTTGAGGAGGTTAAATTAGTGAGAAAGTTAAATTAGAACGTGAATGCCCTTATCGTCCAACTTTCCACGTTAGTCTAGGACTCAGGACAAGCGTCTTGCGCAGATAAGACCTTGGGCTCATACTTGATTAGCCTATAGTTCGTCAATAATGTTTATTTTCTGGGTAAGACGTGCAGAGATGTGTTTGGTTGATGACTTTTGACTTGGGGTCATAATGAGGAGGGAGATGCTTGCAGACTTCGCACAACTAACAAAGCATCGAGAGCGAGTCTCGATGCTTTATTGGTTGTGTTTCTACACGGTGCATTTCTATTTTTATTTCAAGATTATCATTTTTCTTGTTGCAGAAAAGTCATCGGCTTGAAAATGGTAGAAATATGTACCGCTTGAAACCCGTTCGCCCGTGTCGTTCCGCCCGTTCCAATACGCGGCTGCATCCTTTGCCAGATACGAACTGGCCGGCTGAGTTCCTAAATCCAGAGTGCGGATGTGTTTTCCTTGAGCGTCGTAGATGACAATCGTCACCACTGACGCTTTGCTTAATTCGTAGGGAATCCACGTTTCGGGGTTAAAGGGGTTGGGGTAGTTCTGCAAGAGTTCTGGATGACGGGGCATGACGGCTTGCTCCGCAAGCAATCCTCTCACATGGAGTGTGAGTTCCGTGAGGTTCGCATTGGCGTCCACAATCCTGATGGTACCGGTTTTTATCAGTTTTTCCCCCTTCCATCTCTCGGCGTTTGGCTGAAGAGTCACGGAAGCTAAGTGCCCGATGCCTGAAATGCCTTTGGACGTGAGCCTCGTGGAAATTGCACCAATGTTCTGACCCGACGGCGGCTCTTCCACGCGCCAATAGGTGTCAGCACCGTCACTGCTAAGCAAGGAGCCTTCCTCAATCGAGATCTCGTCGATGGTTCCTTCGTCGAACCGCAGTTCAAATTGGAAGGCGTACAACTCGGTTATGCCATCTGCCATGAGATTCATTCGGAGGGCGTTGCCGGAAGCATCACCTGAAGCCGAGACCATCTCTAACCAGACATTGGGATTTGGCATGGGATTTCCGCCCGGAGCCACGGGGGTGGATGCCGACTCGGTGCTGGGGAGCAATACGCCGTCACCTGACATGGATTGAGCCACCAGGATCAGGTCAAAGAGATCCACGTTCCCATCTCCATTGACATCGCTGATGATCCCGGCTTCTTCAAGGGCATCGGCGGATTTGCCGAAGTTCTGAACCAGGGTCACCAGATCGAAGATATCGTTTGCTCCATCATCGTTGAGATCGGTAGCTTCCTTTCCCGCTTTCTTGGCAGCTTCCTCTGCCTTTTCAGCGGCTTGTTGAGCGCGCTCCGCTGCCTTTTCGGCTTCCTCCGCCTCTTTTCGCGATGCCTCGTCAACAGCTTCCTCTGCTGCCTGTTGGGCTTTCTGAGCGGCATATTCTGCTTTCTCGGCTGCTCGCTCGGCAGCGGCTGTAGCGTTTCTTGCCAGTTGCTGAGCGGCTTTGACCGATCGCTTGGATGCCTCACTGGCATTCAGTTCCGCTTCCTCGGCGGCAGCTTCCGCCTCGTCGGCGGCTTCCTCGGCGATTTCTCTTGATGTGCCCGAAGACTTGAGAAATTGTAACTCTCCATCCTTGATTTTAATCCGGTTGGGCAAGGGACCGAGGAGATCTTCCAGCCAGGGGATTTCTTCACCGGTGACAGGATGAATTAAACGAACCGTTTTAGCTCGGAGAAACAGGTCTAAAGGAGATTCGGCAGAGCGGCTTTTCTCGGTCAGATTCACGTTTTCGGCTTCCAGATAGACGACGATTGGGGAATCAATCCCCTCCAATTTGTGATGGATCTCTAATCTACCCTCGAAGGCTTCAGCTCGAATGTGGTTGCTCTCAACGCCAGATGGCGTCACTATGAGAGTCCCGGTTCCATGCCAGCTCCCTGTTAGCGTTGCCGTAATATCAACCGGTTCTGCACGAATTATGGGAAGTTCAAATGTCAATGGCATTGGACCCAAATCAATCACGCCATAGGTTACTTGAATCACAGATGCCCCTCGATCGTCTGGACGTTTTCCACCTCGATCCGGTTTTTCTTTAGGAGGTTTTGGCGGTTTGCCCTTACCATCTCCTGGCATTTCCCCATCAGGCGGCTCTTCATCAGGCGGCTCTTCTCCGGGTGGCTCACCGGACTCGTCGTCTCCAACTTCAGATGTGCTCTCAATGAACGTGTCCGACACGGCTATCGCGGTGAACCCGGTGACGTATTCAATCACCTCGCCTTTCTGAATGTCCGCCGTAGTGGTTAGCGTGATGACAATGACGCTTCCAACCACGCCAGGGAAACTATCTTCTTCTAGCACAAAGGGGCCTTCGACATGGAGAGAGAGATCTTGCAGGGTCGTAAACATCTCGATGCTGTATGTTGCTGTGCGGCTCACCGAAATCGGACGCTCAAAAGTGATTAGTGGAATCTCGATCGAAGGCGCCCCAATCAGTGAATTTGAGGCACTCACGATTCCGACGTAGGTTTCAGTGAGGATATACTCCCCCGGTTCCAATGTCACCTCGTATGGTCCACCTTCAATGACTCCGTTGTCTGATGTCACATTCTCATTCAGATTCGTGCCCGCGATGAAAAGAGTTCCGGTGATAGAAATAGTATCAAAAACCAAACTGAAAGTAGCACCGCTGGAAATCCCCAATGGTAACGTCAGGGTGCCGTCACTGCTCACAGAGACTTCTTGAATGAGTTCTTCAGCTGATGACCAACTGGCGTGAAGCATTCCAAACAGACAACATAAAGTCAAGATTCGTATGGCGATCTGAGATAAAGATTTCATAATATATTCGCGGTTCCCGCTCTTATTTTGCGGCAGGAAATAACCACGCCTCCTTAAGGGGAAAACCCAAGATATATGTCAGGTTGATATTTGTGCTTAGACTCGATAGCGTTTTTTCTTCGATAGAAGATTTGCCCATTTTTACTCTTCGACGGTGACTTCCGTCAGGTAAGGCGTCATGATTGAAACATCGGTGCTTTGAGTGGTTGAAGCCTCACCCGTTGCGATGCAGGTAATTTTGACGATTGCCGCTTCACTGGTTTTAACCTCCACTTGCAATAGCGGGAAGAATTTTAGAGTGATGAAGGCATCGACGATGTCGCTGATCATTTCCATCACTTGATCAACCGTTAACGAGTGATCGGTTTCTAATAACAGGAAAGTGTGATCCCTCGGCTCCGAGCCACAAGGCAAAATGGACACGGAGAATGTGATTGCTGTTTCCTGTGAATTCACTTTTATCATGTCAGGAAGTGTCAGTAAGGCGTCATCTCCTATGACAGATGGTGTTGTGGGGATGCCCGTTTCCTGTGAATCCACTTCAATGGTGTCAGGACGTCTCAGCGGTGTGACAACTCCTGTCACAGGTGACATCGTGGTACCATCGGCACCACGCGGTTGAACCATCGGTTGTGTGATCTGATGACACCCGGAGATTGTTAGAAGAAGCAGAACGAAATATTTGTGCATCCTGTTGTCCTTTCATAACGGGTCGGCCGAATCTTTTCCGGATCAGCGGATCCCATCTTTAGCCCTGAGTCGGCTCAAAAGTTAGAGCTCTGCATCCCGAACTGACGTTATAATATCTTTTCTCGTGACCTTGTCTTGTGACTGAGATTAGAATTGGACGCCGTAAAGAAAGAGTATAATTGCCCCAATAGTGAGCAAAAACACCCAATAAGTCCCTACAAGTTGTATACTGCGGGCATCTGATATTATCATAATTACTATGCCAGCGAAAGCTATAGAAACAACAATTGCAACAATGCGGAGAAATAGCATTTCTTTTGATTTATGGTGGCGGTTGCGAATGAGTGGGAAAGTGGCGTTAATAAGACCATGATTTCTGCACAACTGCAACGCCAATAACAACCTGTGTGATTTCTTCTATTGCCTCGCTACTGTAGAGCACGTCGCCGGTGCCGTTACCAATGCAGTTACCTTCTGACGGCGTCGGCGTGAGAGCGATGACCGCACCCAGAATCGTATTTTGGATGTGTATCGGATCATCGGCAATGACTAACCCAGTAAAAGTACCGGTGGCGAGATTGGTGATGACAGCGTCTGTCGTTGTGTTATGAACGACCAAAATACCGGAGCTGTTACCAAAGTGAACTGCCTCCCACGGCGTACCGGAAGGGAGTTCGACATAGGTCACACCTGAAAGCGGAAAAGTCAAATCTGCCGGGTCGGTGACATACTGGCTGCCACTCACGCGGCCTTGTGCAATGCTTTTCAAAGCACCCTCTGGGTAGTCTAGGACCTGATCGGGTGTGTTGAAATTTACCACGACGTTGGTTTCAATCACTGCGGGATTCACTTGGCTTGAACCTTTGGGACGGTAATCGATTCCAGCGACGGTTCCCCCCACTTTTGAAGCGCCGGATTGTACGAAAGTTGGTACCGCTGTGATGATGCCAACTACACCATTATTGTTAACCAAGAAACCGTCTAAGTCGTGGTCGCGTCCATCCACCACCAGTGTTCCCAATGTTCCAATCGGCCCCAAGGTGGTGACAGCCCCTTGAACATCTACCGGATTAGGGGGTTCAAACACTTGCAAATGGGCGACAACTGTTCTTTCAGTGCCTAAGGAACCCGCAATGCTCCCGGTTGAGGTCACCTCAATGATGCGATCGCTGTCGTTGTACATATCCGCGTCACCGTCATCATTGTCTTTGACGATGACGCTGTAAGTTCCATTTCCTAAAGGGACATTTGCACCAAAACTTAAAATGCCGTCGTCTGCTAAAAGTGCACTGAGATCTGTTGCGCCGTTTTCAAATTCGCTGAAGGCTTTTGCGATACCCGCTTCCGCCAGATAAAGTGCTTGCACCCGATGCAAGTTTCTAAAGGCGTTGCGAGATTCAAGAATCGTGGTGTTGGTAATTGCCCCACCCAATAGTATCATAACGGTAATCAACGCAAGCACAAAGAGAATGCTGCTACCGCGATCATCCTTTACCAGTCGGGCACAACGTTGCTTCGCATGTACGGAAATATTTTCCAATCGATTTAATCGGTACATTGTTCGCCTCCTTTAACTCAGCAATTGTTTTAATTTCTGAGATAAATTTGAGTTGAGAGTGTATTAGACATGTTGGATGGATCTTCTTTCGAAATCTTTATGGTAATCGACAGTAAGTTACCGGTCAGCTGAAATTGCAGGTCGGCCACATCTGGAATGAGCTGCTCGGGATTAGGGAGTTGGACAGCTGCCTCTGTATTAAAACCGGTCGTCCAGTCATCTTTGGCTTCGACATACCGACAGAGCATGTTTGTCTCCTCATCCATAAAGTAAACTACTGCATTTTTCCAATCCGGTGTACCATCGCCATTGAGTGCAAAACCGGTATTTTCCACTGCTGAAGCAAAACAAATGGCGTAGGGAACACTTATGTCAATCGTATTTACACTCGTCCCTTGAAGTTCTTGGGTCATTGTCTCAAACCCTTTTCTGATCCCATGCTGCATTTCGCTTGTCGTTGTAACGACATTCAATGTATTCTGTACGCCCCGAAAAAGAGTCAGTCCACCGGTGAAGCCAATAGAGGCAATCGCCATGGCCATAATCACTTCCATCAGGCTGTACCCATTCGGTGATTTTAAGTTGCGGATTGAAGCGCGAAACATGGCACGTGAAACATGCTTAATCGAACCGTATTTTTCTTTCATTTCCTATACCCTCGTTTTCTTTAAGAAGACGATATCATCTGTGTTGTGAGTTGAACCGATTTGGTCATATTTCTTTCTACCCATGAAACTGTTACTGTAATCGTCAACGGATTCGCACCGGTTCCATCTGGGTAAGTGACTGTCCATGTCGCTCCAGCTGGGAGAGATGTTCCCTGAACTTCAGAAGGCACACCATCAGGGAATAGGGCAGTAATATACTCAAACGTCGTATTTTTGATTGTCTCCATCTGCCATTTGGCGCTATATGTCGCTGCAGTTGTATGCTTTGCCGTACCCGCATTCTGCAACGCAAAGAAAAATACGCCAAAAGTCCCCGTCGAGGCAATCAGTAAAAGACCTAGTGCCACTATCACTTCAACAAATGTAAAACCACGTTGGTTACATTTAAGTTGCTTAATGAAATTGAATTTTCGCCGTGTTATTGATTGACTCTGGACATTCATGGTAATTCCCCCTAATCTTCTGTTTTGGTGGCATATATTGGTTTATTATTTTCAAGGATAAACTCGTCATCAGTTAGCTTCTGTGGTAAATCTTCTGCGGGTAATTCATTCCCATCATCTGAATGGTTTTTGGATTCCGACTCAATCGTGACTTCCCCTGTTTGTGAGTCGATGACATAGCGACCACCATATGGTTCATCGGGTATTGTTGGAATCAAACCAGTCTGCGTTAAAGCCTCTAACGTATGGGGATACATTCCATAGATACTTTTATACTTCTTGGCGACATCTTTCAGTATCAGTGTGTGCTTTTCAACAAGCAACCCTTTGATCTTCTCCGCAATTTCTTCGCGCATCTTTTCGTCTTTGAATGTCTTATACGCCCCTTCAAGGAAAACCAGGGACATATCAATTTTACCAATGTTTGCGTATAAGTTTCCAATTAGGCGAGAGATATAAGTTGGATGCCCGGGAAGTTTCGCCACTTGCTCATAATATTTAAGGGCTGTCGCGTCGTCTTTTTTATAATAAGTATAATTAAACCCCATGATAAAGTAAAGACGCCAATCCTCAGGATAGTTTTTTATTCCTCTTTCAAGCAATATAATGCTCTCATCGACCTTATCCGCTTGCATGGCCAAGAGAATGCTTCCAAGGTTATATGCGTCGTGGAAAAGTGGATCTAACACCGTTATGATGTCTAGTGCGTGATTAACCGATGCGTCTAGCCTCTCACCGGGTTTGGTTCTCAGATGTTCTCCAACTGTCACCATAGTATGTGCCCAGATTAAGTCAGCAATCACAGAATTAAAACCTAAGGCAACAGACTTTAGATAGTCTCCTGACGGGAAAGATAACAGCAAACGCTCGTTGGTGGGCATGCGTGGTTTTGAGTCAATCTTATGCTGTAGCCCGTAAACGCTTGCGAACAGGACGACAATAATCGCTAATACAGCAACGGTTTTGTAGATATCCTTCGGCTGTATCATGTCAATAGAATTCCTTTCGCTGGAATGATATGACTGAGAGACACAAGACAATCGCGATATAAAGTACACAATAGAGCATTACACCTAGAATATAGGTGTTGCTCACATCGATGCCATGAACGATCTCCGCCCGGATGTTAAAATTGTTGAAGTTCGGAAGGAGATAATAGCATAGGTCGATGAAAGAACGTGAAAATTGGCTCTGGACACCACTTTCCATTTCCTTCAAATTCGATGTGAAGTATCCAATAATATAAAAACCCAACGTAAAAACCACACTCAAGCTTGGCGATGAAAGCGTGGAAAATAGTAAAGCGACCGCGGTGACCAAGATCAATTCGCAGTAGATAAGCAGGATAGCTTTGAGTAGCGAAAGGGTTGATGAACCGTGTTGCCACCAGACGATCAGGAACAGAAACGCTGTCATCAGGACAACATTCACCAACAACGTCAGACAGAGACCAAGATATTTACCGAGTAAAAACTTGTATCGGTTCACCGGCTTCGTGAGAATCGTGTAAAGCGTCCGCCTTTCAACCTCTTTCGATACGAGACCAATTCCTACCAGAATTGCTGTGAGCAACCCAAAAAGAAGAATCGATGCTAACCCGATATCTTTAATAATTTTCTCATTCAGCCCGATGCTCAAATCGCCAATGAGTACAGAGGCGGCAATTACAAGGGCGGCGAAAATAAGCAGGTTATAAAACACTTTATCTCGGGTCGCTTCCTTCAAGGTATTTAAGGCTATTGCTTTGATTTTCATGGCAAAGTTAAGTTCACACAGGTTTAGATTGGATTTTCCAACTAAATTTGATCACTTACAAATTTTACAAAGAGATCTTCTAAAGACTCCAGGCGAGCCACCAAGGAGGTCAGTTTGCCTCCGCGCTGCATAACGATTTGTTGGGCATCATAAACAGCTGCCTCACTGGAAACGTGGACGAGAAGCTGATTTCCTCTTTCAATAAGGGTCTCGGTAGCTAACTCTTTAATCAATTCGATTCCTTTTGGATCAAGTCCTTCAATGTTCATTTCCATCCGTTTTTCTCGCGTTTTCAGGAGCTCACCCAATGTCCCAAACCCATGAAGTTTGCCACGTAATAAAATGGCAACTTGATCGGAAATGGCTTCAACATCGGAGAGGATATGCGTACTATAAAGCACAGTTTTCATCTCCGTTTTGAGACGCAAAAAGAGGTCGCGCATCTGTTTCCGCCCAATTGGGTCTAAACCGGCCATCGGTTCATCGAGAAAAATTAACTGCGGGTCATTGATCAACGCTTGAGCGACGCCGATGCGCTGCAACATGCCTCGAGAAAATTTCCGCAATTGAACATCTACAGCATCACTCAAATTCACCAATTCGAGCAATTCTGCCACGCGCCGCCGTCGTGTGGTCTTGTCTTGGTTAAAAAGTTGACAGTAAAAGTCCAAAAATTCACGCGCTGTCAGATAGTTATAAAAATAGGGCTGCTCAGGTAGAAAGCCAATGCTTTCTCTAGAGCGGATATCCTTAATGCTTTTTCCGAGCAACTGTGCTGAACCCTCTGTTGGACGCAATAATCCAAGCAACAACTTAAACGTCGTTGTTTTGCCTGCACCGTTAGGACCAAGATAACCAACAATCTGCCCGGGTTCTATATCCATGTCCAAATGGTCTAGAGCAACCACGCGCTTTTGTCTAATGCCACTTCTGAAAATCTTAGTGAGTCCAACAATTTTTACCGCTAACATTTCCGACTTACCTCATTATGCGTGAAGTGTAGAGTTTACTGTCTGTACTCTACTTCGATTTCGCTTGTTCAAATAAGCAAGCCCTGTGCCAATTGTGCCCAAAATAAAGAAATAAATTCGAGAATCTTTTGGAAACGTTGAGATGATATGATAAACACTGTCGTAGATTCCATTGCTTGTGTTATCAAGTTTC
>JADFGN010000267.1 GCA_022567695.1 Candidatus Poribacteria bacterium
AGGTCGGAAATATCTCGTTGAGACAATGGGAGTTGGTGCGGCGTTCTTCGACTTCGATAACGATGGACATCTCGATCTTTACCTCGTCAATGGCGCGTATCTGCCTGCAAGCGACGAGGATAATTCCCCAACCGATCGGCTTTATCGAAATAACGGCGATGGAACATTCGCCGATGTCACCTATCAAGCGGGTATCACGGAAACGCGCTACGGAATGGGGTGCTGCGTCGGCGACTACGATAATGACGGGAATCAAGACATTTATATCACCAACTTTGGAATGAACCTGCTGTACCGAAACAACGGCGATGGGACGTTCACCGATGTCACGGAACGTGCTGGTGTTGGGGATAACCGATTCTCAGCGGGTTGCGCTTTCGCCGATTACGACAAAGACGGCTTCTTAGATCTCTTTGTCGCTAACTATGTCCTTCTCGATCTGGCGAACTCCCCCGATTGCTCACAACGTGGAATTCCTGCTTACTGCCGTCCCGAGGATTTCCCACCAACGCCTGATGTCCTTTATCATAACAACGGAGATGGCACATTTTCGGATGTGACAAAGCCGTCGGGCATTACATCGGTCGGACGTGGACTCGGCGTGTTGTGGAGTGACGTAGATAGCGATGGATGGCTCGATCTCTACGTTGCCAATGATCGGATGGCAAATTTTCTGTATCGTAATAGTGGTGACGGCACATTTACCGAAGTGGGTGAACTGTATGGCGTTGCACTAAACGAACATGCCTTCGCTGAAAGCGGAATGGGGGTTGATGCGGGCGACTATGATAATGATGGCGATTTGGACCTCGTTGTGACCAACTATCAAGCCGAAACCAATACGCTTTACCAAAATGATGGAAATGGCATCTTTTGGGACATGACTGCCCAAGCGCATCTCAGCGAGCCGACGCTGATACCGTTGGCTTGGGGAACGGTTTTCGCTGATTTCGACAATGACGGGTGGTTAGATCTTTTCTTTGCCAACGGCCATCTGCACGACAATATCGAAATGCTTGAAGAAGTCGGAACTTATAAACAGCAGAATCAACTGTTCCGCAACATGGGGAATGGTCAGTTTGTGGCTATTTCGAGGAGGGCGATTATCAGTAAATCCAGTCGTGGTGTGATTTCTGGGGATTACGATAACGATGGCGACATTGACCTGTTCGTGATGAACATCGGGGATACGCCAGATCTATTGCGGAACGATACGCCTCAAACAAACCACTGGCTCGGCGTCAAGTTGGTAGGCACAACTTCAAATCGGGACGGAATCGGTGCGCGTGTGACACTCCGGGTTGGCAAAAAAAAGCTGCTCCGCGAAGTCAAAAGTGGCTCAAGCTATCTTTCCCAAAATGACCTCCGACTTCTCTTTGGATTGGGAAAATCCAATCGGGTTGATTCGATAACAGTGCATTGGCCAAGCGGTATCGACGATCAACTCCAATCTGTTGACGCGGATGAGTGGTTGACAATTCAAGAAGGATATGGAATAATAGCTGACGTCCATAAACCGTAGATTTAATTTCTTATTTCGTGAAGGAGGATTGCTAGGATGTCTGGAAAATATTGCATGCAAGTCAAGCTGTGCTTCCTCGCTACAGTAATCTTCATTGCCTGTTTCGGTATACAAGCGGATGCCAAAATCGATCCTGCTACTGCCGTGGGCGTGTGGTTGTTTGAAGAGGGCGGCGGCGATGTTGCAAAGGACAGCTCCAATGCTGGGAATGATGGCGAGATTTCTGGCCCTAAGAAATGGGTCGATGGAAAGTTTGGGAAAGCTCTCGAATTCAACGGCGTAGATGTGTATGTCGAGGTTCAATCCAACGATAGTCTTGTTCTTGAGGAATTGACGATCGTTGGATGGGCGAAATTAGATAGCTCTCAAGGTACGCGGTGGCAATCGATTATGATGAAGGGGCAGAACCCGCGTAATTATCTCCTCGTTGTCGACAAGGATACGCAGAAGTTGCAATTAAGTATTACAGCAGGTGCTGCGGGCGCATGGAAAGGTCCAATTGCAGGTCCTGTAGTGACTGGAGATAAGGAATGGCATCACCTGGCCGGCGTCATCGGCGAAAAGCAGGGACTGGTCGCGTATACAGACGGTGTTGAGGTCGGAAAGCAGCCATACGCGAAACCCAGCTTAGATGCGACTCCATCCCGCATGCGAATCGGGGACGGCTCAGATGGCGGTCACCAAGCCAAAGGGCTGCTTGATGAGGTTGCCCTTTTCAACGTCGCTCTTGAAGCCGATGATATTCAGACAATCATGAACGATGGGCTTGAAGCGGCTTTGGGTATTCTTCCTGTCGAGCCACAAGACAAACTTGCGACGATGTGGGCAAAGCTAAAAGCAAATTAAGGAATTGCGATTTTTTGAGTGCTACAAATGTTATGTCATTCTGAGTGAAACGAAGAATCTAAAGACTCTTCGCGAAGTTTACCCTCGAGCGTAGCGAAGGGCTCAGAGTGACAAAATGACTGAGTTATTTGACAGCAATTCCTAAAAGACAGCGATTTAGCAAAATTTCAAACCACCCGTGTTTCCGCATTTTGGAATCAACGGGTGGTTTTTATTTGCGCCCGAATCTCTTCTAACCCTTCACGATACAATGGATTATTCGGGTTAATTTCAATTGCCCGCAAAATTGCGTCCTCTGCTTCCGTGTACCTGCCGAGTTTGTAGAGCAACCACGACAACGTACTATGATATAAGGCAGACTTGGGCGATAATTGAGCTGCTTTATAAGCGAGTTTCACGCCGCTTTCCAGATTCCGATTGTGGTGCCCATACAAATACGCAAGACTATGATAGGCAACGGCATCATCCGAATCGAGTTGAATCACTTTTTTATAATGGGCTTCGGCAGGCTGAAATACTTTCCTTGCAGCGTAAAGTGTGCCAAGCATGAGGTGTGCCTGCGAGAGCATCGGATTTAACGCAACCGCACGCTGAAAATTCTCCAACGCTTTTTCGGCGTTGCGAAGTTGCATATAAGCCAAACCAAGGTTGTGATAAGTTCGTGCGTTTTTGAGCCCAAATTGAATTGCCTGTTCATAAGACGCAATTGCTTGTGAGTAATTTTCCATCTCCAACGCGGCATGCCCTATTCCCGCGAAAGCCTCCGATGATTTAGGAACAAGCGTCACAATGCGCTGAAATTGCTTGATGGCTTCTGGATACTTTTCCTGCCCCAAATAAAGGTTTCCGAGTACGAGGATGTGAGCGACTTTTTCCTGATCTCCCGCCAAGAAGATCGCCTCAAGGTGACGTTGAACTTCCGCATCCTCGGCACTCAACCGACGAAACTCAGCCATTGATTGGTTCGCCGAATCACGGTCTCCCGTTTGGGTATAACATCGCGCCAGTTGATAGTGGGCTTGTGTCATCAACGGTTGCAGCCGAATCGCGTTCTGGAATCCTTGAATAGCAGATTCCCATTCGCGTTTTCGACGGTAAAGAATCGCAAGATGATAGTGGGCGTCTGAGAAATCAGACTTGATGGCAAGGGCAGATTTTTGGGCGGCAATCGCCGAGTCAACTTCCCCACGCTCTGCGTAGATGCGTCCTAAATTATGATAGGCTTCAGCAGAACCTGTTTCGCCCTGATTGATAACGGCTCGATATGAACGAATCGCCTCATCAAATCGACCCTGTCGGTACGCAATATAGCCCAGGCCGAGATGGGCTTGTGGGGCATGTATCTCTAGATTCAATGCCTTCTGGTAAGATTCGATTGCATCTTCGTATCGCCCTAACTGCGATTCGGCGTATCCTAAACCCGTATATGCGTCAACTCGATTCGGATCGGATTCAACTACCAGACGAAAAAATTTGATAGCCAGTTCATAGTTGCCGCTCTGCAAGGCATGCTGGCCATGTTCATAGGAATCTTCACCCGCGAAGGCAACTTGCAAAAAAATAGACAATAAATAGAGTAACAGCAGGTAGATTAAATGAGTCAAGCAACGCAAGCGCATCCGACTCAGCAAATTTCTACGACTATGAATAGTCATTTCGTTCAGCGGGGTTGTCCGATAGGTATTGCACAAACTCGTACTCATTCCCGTCGTTGTCATGAAAGTAGGCTCGCTTCCTGTGGGGATGCGGTTCGACAGCGATGCCATCTCTATAGCCAGCCGCTCTGAGTTTATTGATAACAGCGTCTACGTCATCGACAACAAAACCGATGTGATTGATTCCCCGGTCCCGGTAAGGACGGCGGTTTCCCTCGTCTTCCAATGAGACCTCTTCCAAGGCGATGTAGATCTCGTCCGTCCCGAGGTGGAGCCATTTCTTCGACCAAGTGCCATGGTCGGATTCGCCACGTCCTCTCACTTTGAAGTGTGGAAAAATTGTCGTAAAGAATTTTATAGCTTCATCAAGGTCGTTCACGGTGATGTTTGCATGTTCTAAATAGCAGTTCATTTCTCGTATTTTCTCCTTTCGATCCAGTAATAATGGGAAGATGTCTAAATACGCCGACAGAGATTCAGGTCTGGAAACATCGAGGCGGTCATTCTACTTTTGTTTTGAAGGTGAAAGTAGAATCAAATCTCCATCTACAATTCCCAATTATCCGATGTCTGCTGATTCTATCGCTTGAGCCAGACGCACAGTTGTCTCGGCAAGTTCAGTCACACGCGCCCGCACGTCATCAGAGCCGATGCTCATTTCCTCAGTTCGATCATTCTCAAAATCATCTCCTGTGGCATACACAAACCGTGGAACAATCAAGCATCGGAAATCCAACATCAGGCTGTTGGCAAGGCTCATCACTGCCATGTAACTTGAGCGTCCACCTGCCACGCACATAAAGCCAACCAGTTTATTATTCCATGCCCCACCGACCAATTCGACCAAGTTTTTGGCAGCAGCATTCGCATAGAAGTTGTAAATCGGTACCGCCATAATGATCGCACAGGCTTCACTTATTGCAGCTTCCAACGTCTCCGCCGCCGGAGTTTGACGCGCTGAATCTATGTCAGAAAGCGGAAGTTTATACTCACGCAAATCATACAGCCGCACATCTACTCCCATCTTTTCGAGGTCATCAACGGCTTGTCGAGCTAGCACGTAAGATCGGCTTAGGAGATCTAGTGAGCAACTGATGACAACGATGTTCATATTTTTAGGACTCCTTGAGGAATGTTTCAGGTAAAAGGTGAGCGTTTGGCTAGAAATCAAAGAGGTTGTCCTTGACACCGTTACTTCAAAGAATGGCGGTCAGGGACAACCTCTGCTAAATATCAGGTTTCGTAATATGTGAGGAAATTGCGAGTTATTCCCACATGGTAAGTAGCTTGACACAAATTTTAGCACATCAGACCTGACAGGTTTTGAAAACCTGTCAGGTCTACAGACTACGAAAGACTACGGAAACTTATGTCCAGATACTTATATCCATCACTAATTATCATCTTCGCGTTCGCTCAACAATTCGCCACGCGCAAGGCGCTCGGCATTTTCGGTTGACCAGAGGATATTCTTCATGAGCTTTTGGGCGGTGATGTAACGGGTCGCAGCCAAGAGGTGCATGCGTTTCTCTTCCGGGTCGTCCGATAGCTCATAGTGACGATAGGCGACTTCTAACACCTGGAACATGTGGAGTTCGGCATCTTCGCGCAGCAGGATATGAGCGAGTGTGCTTCGAAGCTTGCGCACATCGTGTCCCTCTTCAAGATATTGATTCACGAGGATCTCTGCTTCATAGACCTTTTGGAAATCCGCGAATTCTTGTAAGCGATCCAACATCTTATCGGCGGAATCGTAGGTTTCATCAATCCGTTGCCCTGGCTTGGGAATGCGTGCGGCGGGCATGTTCAGCCAGCGGAGGTACGCCAAGAATACTGCACCGTGGAAGATACCGCGCAGAAGTTCAGCACTCGGAGCATATTGGAAGACACAGTAGAGCGCGTGGGCATACGAGTAGATGTTCGCAACATCGTGCCAATCGCCCTCGTTTTTGAGATGGAAGCGTGCAACCCGGATAGCGGAGGCGTAGGTCATGGCACGACAAATATCGGTCGGCTTCACGCCTGCACGAAGTTTCTCCTCAATCTCCGCAACGATCGGTACAAAATCATTGCCAAGCATTGTCTGCGTAAACTCAGAAATGTCAAGGGATGCTTCGTTCACCTGATTCTGCTTCCAGATGTCATTGAGTCGCGTGAAGATCGGCTCCAAAACTGGCACGGCGTCTGCCCACCGTGATGTTTCCTCATGCCGTGTCCTATCGACCAAATCAACTACAATTGGACGCAAGATTTCATGGGCGTCTTCCCAGTCGACGTAATCTAACGCCTCAAACATCTTGTTCCCAAAATCGAGGGCATGCCCATCACCCGTGAAGTAGAAGTCAGTTGCCGCCGTGAACACGAAATCTGCAATCACCGATTTCGAGTATCCGCGGTCTTTGAGCGTCAACAGGATGCGCTCCGCTGCGCCACTGTGGCGCTTGTCCACAAAATAGCGGAACCACCGCTTCAGCGTTTTGAGGTCATGTTCCTCTCCCGTACGTGGGAAAGGCGCGCGATACGGACGTGAACTTCCCGTTGTCCTGCGGCTGACCTGTGCCAGTCCATGCACGAGAAACAGGTTGTGATCTTTCGGATCGAGATCCTCCCACAAATTCGCGGCAAGTGTAAGGATAGCAACGCCGGAGGACCAACCATCGCTGCTTTTATTTGCACCGTAATAGAGTCCTTGGTGAATGATCTCTTTCGGTGTTGCCCCCGCGTCACGAAGTGCCGTGACTGCTTTCGCGATGAAGAAAGTGCTCCGATCTTTGAGTCCGCGTTCAAGTGCCCGTTTCCCGCGATCGACGACACGACGCTTTGCGGCCTCCCTTTCCCCTCGAGCCAGCCCAACGTACAGATAGCCGTCATCACGCGCTTCAACGGGGAATGCCTTCAGATCATCGCCAGACGCCAAAAAACATCCGCCCGATTTGAGATCGAATTCCCAGTGATGCCAGTGGCAAATCAGCACCCCATCTCGGACGCTGCCTTCGGACATCGGATAGCCCATGTGCGGGCAACGGTTGTCAACCGCGTAAAATTTGTCATCAAACTTGAAGATGGCAAGATGTGTTCCGTTAACATGAAACGGTTTGCCTTCGAGTTCCTCAAAGGTATCAGCAGAACATAATTGGTGGTAGACAAGGTCGGTTTCGTCCACGTGTTCAATTGGAAGATCTTCGACATGGATGGAACCAACCCCTGTCTCTTGAGAAGTAAGAGTCGAAATACTCACAGTGAAAACCTCCTAGCAAGTAAGGCGGAAACGTAGTGTGTTAGAAGAACAACCCTCCCGAGTAATCGAGATGTGGCTTTCTTCAACTTGACGCTTTAAGTATTTTATCATGAAACATGAATTATTCACAATATTATTTGAGTTTTGACTTGCGCAATTCCTCGAATCGCCAACGATGTTTTCCCCTATCCACTTTGGGCAAGTTTAGTGCCAGCACATCCAAATGCCGCAAACGACAAGTGTGGTGCATGGCTGAGATAGTGGCGGGTGTTCTAAAATCACTCTTGCCTGTTCCAATTTTGAAACTGTTAGTGTGAGTTATTGTGCGAATTATCGAAAATACCCATTAGCTAGATTGTTTTCGATTTTGAAACAGATTTCATTTTTGAAACAAAACAGTTGACATGAGTTTGGTCTCGTGGTATAAAATGAGGAGGAATTCATGGATTAAAAAATGCCAGATGCAAGAGAATTCTGTATCCTGATTGCGAATGGGAGGGAAACATGGCTGAATGGATAACGGTCGCGCAAACATCAGAAATCGAACCGGGCGAAAGCAAGGTGGTGAAATTGCGCGACGACAGTGTGGCAATATTTAACACCAACGGGCAATTTTACGCAATCGATAATACCTGCCCGCATCAAGGGGGACCGCTTGGGGAGGGAAAGGTGGACGGGGAGGTGGTCACCTGTCCATGGCACGAATGGAAGTACAACCTCAAAACGGGTTGCCCGATTGTAACCCCAAATGTTAAAACGTACAAACTCAGGATGGATGACGATGCGATTCAAATCGCGGTTGATCTCAAAGCGCCGGAGCGATACCAACGGGACGATGCCATTTTCGCGGTGGAGGTGGAAGTCGATCCGTCTTATGAACTCATCGAACAGATTAACCTCGGCAAAACGCTCGATGAGGTGTTCGAGAACATCTATGCCGGACTTCAAGGAATGGTGCCGCACAACCGATTGGGCATTGCCCTGATTGACGACTTATCAGGCAGGTTAGTTCAGGTGAATACCAAATCTGATCGCCCGATTTTTTTAGACAACGGATTTTCGGCAATGATTGCCGGCTCGAGCCTTGAGCGCATTTTAGAGTCAGGAGAAGCACGAATCATCGACGATTTTCAGGAAGTCTTCGCGAAGCGACCAACTGCGTGGACACGGCTCATGGTCGATGAAGGGATGCGATCGAATTTGACATTGCCGTTAAAAGTGAGTGGAAAGCCAATCGGCGTCGTATTTTTCACGAGCACAGAACCGCGCGCATTTACGGAAGAGCATGTCGGGTTTCTGAAAAAGATCGCCGGACAACTGTCTATCCTCATCGAAAAAGGACGATGGGTCAGCGAACTTGCGGAGAGCAATGAGCGATACCGCACACTCTTTGAAATGTCTAATGACGCCATCTTCATCTGCCCATCTCTTTCCCAGACGTTTGTGACGGTCAACGAGAATTTCTGCGCGTGGCTCGGATATACGCATCAGGAGCTTGCGAATCTGTCGTTGCGTGATTTGATGAACCCCGACGAATTTCAACGAGTTCGTCAGCTTCTACAAGAACTCTCCAACCGGACAACACCCATCACCTTTGAAACAGAACTCCCGAAAAGAGATGGCGTTATGCTGCCGTTAGAGATTCGAGCCTTCGGCATTGAACATCGTGGAAAGCAATTTATTCAGGGGTTCGCTCGTGACCTTTCGGAAGTAAGGGCACTCAATGAACAACTCCGAAACCGGCATTCGTTTGAGAATCTCATTGGTAAGAACCAAAAGATGCAGGAGATTTTTGAACTCATTCAACTGGTCGCTCCGATGACGACAACTGTCCTCATTCAAGGAGAGAGTGGAACCGGAAAAGAACCTGTTGCGCAGGCGATTCACCAAAATAGCTTGAGAAAAGAAAAACCGTTTGTGCGGGTCAATTGTGGGGCGTTGGTAGAAAACCTGTTGGAAAGTGAGTTGTTCGGACATGTAAAAGGCGCGTTTACGGGAGCAACCACCACGCGCAAGGGACGCTTTGAGATGGCAGACGATGGGACGATTTTCTTGGACGAAATCGGGGAATTGACAACCGCGACACAGATGAAATTACTCAGAGTCTTGCAAGAAGGCGAATTTGAGATGGTTGGCTCAACGACAACGCAAAAGGTGGATGTGCGCATTATTGCCGCAACCAATCGGGATTTGCAAGCTGACATTAAGTCGGGGCGTTTCCGCGAAGATCTATACTATCGACTCAACGTTGTGCCGATGGTGCTTCCGCCGCTAAGAGAACGGCGGGATGACATCCCCCTCCTGATCGATCATTTTATCGAGCGATTTAATCGACAGACCCAAAAGTCGATTCAGAGCGTTTCCCCCGAGACGTTAGAGATTCTGATCGAGTACCCTTATCCCGGAAACGTGCGACAGTTAGAGAATATCATCGAACACGCTTTTGTCAAGTGTCAGAGCCATATCATCGAAAAGAAGCACCTGCCTGTTGAACTTACCTCGCCGCAGGACGATATTGTGGCTTTGGCACTGATGGCGCAAAACCCCCTCGCAACGTTGGAGCGGGAATTGGTTCAGCGCGTTTTGACGCAGTGTGACGGCAAACCACAGCTTGCTGCGAAGCGGTTGGGCGTCAGTCGCACAACACTGTGGAGAAAGCTTAAAGCAACGGC
>JADFGN010000268.1 GCA_022567695.1 Candidatus Poribacteria bacterium
GTCGATGCTTCCCGGTTTTGGGGACGATATGATTGATGTCATTGATTTGGAGACGAAACAAATTCGGCGACTCGTCGGTGATAGGTACAACAGGCATCCCGCGTGGTCACCCGACGGTAGCAAGATTGCCTTTTCAAGGGATGACGGGATTGGCAATATTTATGTGATGAATAGTGATGGCAGCAACATGGTCAAACTCACCGATGGACAGGGAGCAAAACGCGCACCGGCATGGTCGCCCGACGGACAGCATATTGTCTATGAGTGGTTTATCTGGAAAGAAGAGAAACAGGGCTTAGATTACGATCTTTTTGTTATAGATATTTTAGGTGCTACCCCCCGGCGGTTGACAGATACTTTGGGATTGGATGGACAGCCAGATTGGTTCGACCCAGCAACATTGCCCGTAGAGCGGAAAGACAAACTGCCGACAACGTGGGGACAGCTAAAGCTGGAACCTTGAAACTTCTCATCTGACTTAACTACGATGTTTATGCGATGTTGGCGACTTGAAGGAGAAGCACACAAAAAATGGTCGCAAAGTCGTATCGCTTTCGCCAAAACGTCTAAAAGCCGTTGAACATACGACAAAAACAGCCAGCACCTAACAATCCGTTGCAGTTGACGGCTTAAGCTGTGGTTTTATTAATGGGGTTATGGTGGGCTTTGGTTTGTCGAACGCTTTCGGGCAATCCCCCGCCCCCGATGGATCGGGGCAGGCTGTGCTCGTCCGCGTAGCGGACAACTGAACTTTGTTCGTTAGGCGGATGGAGTAAAAACGATGACTGAGTTGGAAAATCTAGTGGGTTCAGTCAAAGCATGGTTCAATCAACCTTACGAAGTGAACCTTCGCATTCAAGAACAGGAAGATGGACTATCTGAGCCAGAGCGTCGAATAATTCGATTTCTGCCACAGCAGAGCCGTATACTGGACATTGGTTGTGCTACGGGCAGGGCATCAATCGCTTTAGCTAAAGAAGGGCATATCGTTACAGGAATCGATGTTGCGGAACAACTGATCGCAAAGGCGCGAACAGCAGCAGAAGAGCAAGAGATAGCAATCGCCTATCAGGTTTGTAATCCCGTTTTTCTACCATTTTCAGATGGCGTTTTCGATGCGGCTCTGCTACTGAAGACATACTGCTATGTTCCCAAACGCCAAAATCGGATCGCGTGGCTCAATGAGATTGCGCGAGTGCTGAAACCAAATGGTTGGCTCTTGTTATCTCAACAGGTCATTGACGAAGCGTTAGGCAGCTATGAGCCAATTCATCAGGAAAACCAGCGTCGATTTCCTTCCATCTCCGCAACGCTGGAGGAAGGAGATGGCTTTTCACTTCCTGCTGAAGGCAGTGAGACCGTGGCATTTATCCACTATTTCATGGAAGCTGATTTGCGGGATGAGCTAGAGTCTTCACCGTTTCAGATTATCGATTCCTTTCGAGAAGATGTCATATTTTACTGCACCTTAAAAAACAAACTTTGTAGCGAGTTAGCCTAACCAGCCGTTGCAGTTGACCCTTCACGAAGCCTGTCCTCGAACCCTTCGCTGCGCTCGAGGGCAGGCTTGGGAGATGTGGTTTTATGACTGTTTTCGGGGTTGCGACGGGTTTTGGTTTGTCGGGCGTTTGTAGGCTTTCTCCCGCCGCAACTGAACTTGGTCGTTAGACGGAGCTTGGAACATGGTAGCCGACTTTGCCGAACGTATTGTGCATATTCAAGGTGATGCGCCCTATGATATTGGCGTCGCCCTTGGTCGTCATCTGAAAGCGCGGCTCGAACACAATATTCAACGGTATATTACACAAAGACCTGATCCATACGTTCAAATGAATCTGAACCGATTTCGTTCTCAAGCCTTACCATGGCTTGAGCAACTCCCACTGCGCTTTCGCGATGAATGTGCCGGGATGGCCAATGGTTGCGGGTTATCGCTACAACGCATTGCCGAATGGGCCTACATCGAAGCGTACATTTTATCTGCACATCGTGGCTCGTTGATGCGTGCTAATCCATGTTTTTGGAGATATAATCCCGGGCACTGCCCAAAGCCACCTCATTGTTGAGGACGGCAATCAAGCCACCGTAGTCCGCATGAAGGTTGGGCTTTCCCAAACACCACCCACACGCCAAAACCCTGATACTTTGCTTTACGTACCTTGTGACCAACAGGCGTATCGAGTGCAAAACAGACTCTATCACCAGAATCTGTATACGTCTGCAACTGGCCATAAAATCGACGGACGTGCGGGTCAGTATAGATTTTCTGTTGAAGCCCATCGAAATCGTCAACCCTCAACGGCCTGATGATAAACTGCTCGGTTTCAAAGGTTTGGTAAAATTCGAGTTTCATGATAACCTCCTAAATCATGTGGTTCGGTAAAATACCGACGACACCGCCCCACGGCGATAGATTTTTCTGAATCTTGAAGCCGAGTCGTTTTAGCAAATTAATCGATCCCGGATTTTCTTTTTCCGTTGGCGTCACGATACGTTTTACGCTCAACTCCTTAAAGGCATATTCGATGACGCGCTTGCACGTTTCTGTGACCGAAAAGCTGGCAATTATTGCCGCGAACTTCCAGCGCATTCTAAACGCCGCTCGCTAGATGGATAAGAATGCGTTTGACGCAGATCGAACAGGCCGGACATTCAACTTTAGAGGGGTTTCTGGTAAAGTACGCTGCCTGAAAATTGAGCAATCTTGAATTCATTTTGGATACCAAACAGCGATTCGGTGGTGCCTAGGAACAGATAGCCTCCCGGTATGAGACTTTTGTAAAGGCTTTCTACCACTTTGGTTTTCGAGTTAAGATCAAAGTAGATGAGTGCATTTCTGCAAAAGATGAAATCAAATCCTCGCATCAACTGCATTTTTACCGGGTCGAAAAGGTTCAGTTGCGAAAACTTGACTCTATGGCGAATTCTCTGCTTGATATGGTACGTCCCATTAATAAAGGTGAAGTATTTCGATCTATAGGCGGGTGGTGTATTGCGAAGCGCGTATTGGGTGTAATGCCCCATTTTCGCACGTGCTAAAATGGTCTCACTGAGGTCTGTTCCGACAATTTCAATCTGCCAGGACGGTTGACTTAAAATGATATGCTCGTCTATCAGCATTGCAATAGTATGCGGCTCTTCCCCAGAGGAGCAAGCTGCGCTCCAAATCCGTAAACGCTGTATCCCTGCCTGTTTTTGGGCGATGCATTTTGGGAAGAGTTCAGATTTCAAAATTTGAAACTGAGGCATTTCACGAAAAAAGGAGGTTTCGTGAGTTGTAATCAAACCAAGCAACTTCTCAAATTCGCCTTTGCCATTCAAGGAGGTGGTTATCAAACGATAATATTCACCATAGCTTGATAGGCTGTGGGCTTGTAGGCGCGGCATCAGCTTTGACTCTAGAAAGTAACGCTTATTGTCAGCAAAAAATATACCGCACTTCTCGTACACGAGGTCGCGAAGCACCACAAATTCGGTCCTTGAGAGTTTAGCCGCATTCATTCGGTAGCATCGTACAGTGACATCAGCGTAGAAACCTCTAAAATTAGCGATGCTCTGCCGTCTCCCATAATGGTTGCCCCAGCAATCCCCGGCACATTGCCAAGATAATTCCCCAATGATTTGACCACGATTTCCTCCTCACCGATCAGCCGATCAACAACCACGCCAGTCTGTTGTTCGGCGAGACCAACAACCACCACATAAGAATGATGCCCGTTTGAACTTGGGGATTCGGCTGGGGCACAATGAAGTGCTTCTCTCAAACGGAGTAACGGCAACACCGAATTCCGCAGGTCTAAGACTTCATGCTTCCTTACTTTCTGAATATCTTCTGGCGTAATCCGCACGGTTTCAACCACGGAAGACAGCGGAATGGCAAAAGTCTCTTTACCGACCTCAACAATCAACGCCTGAATAATTGCCAGTGTGAGTGGGAGTCTCAATTCAATCCGCGTCCCCTTGCCCAACTCGCTTTCTAGATTGATGGTTCCGTTGAAATTCCGAACTGTTGTGCGCACGACATCCATCCCAACACCACGCCCTGAGACTGTGCTGACCTGTTCCGCCGTGCTAAAACCGGGCAGAAAAATCAGATCGAAAATCTCCTTTTTGGACATCTCAGCAAGCTGTTCCTCGGTGATTAGTTCTTTTTCAACCGCTTTCCGTCCGATGACCTCGGGGTCTATTCCCGCTCCATCGTCCGTGATCTCGATGATAATCTGATTGCCGACGTGTGACGCAGACAGGCAGACTTTTCCACTTCGCGGCTTGCCGGCAGCTTCTCTGACGTCAGGGGTTTCAAGCCCGTGGTCGATTGAATTACGGAGGAGGTGAGTCAAAGGTTCACTGATTACGTCTACGATTGCCTTGTCCAGTTCGGTTTCTTCACCGGATAGGACAAGCTCGACTTCTTTGTTTAAGTCGCGGGCAATATCCCGGGCGATACGTGGAAATTTCTTGAACACACTACCAATCGGTAACATACGCACACTGAGGATAGATCGCTGCAAGTCTGTCGTCAACCGATTAATCCGCGCCGAATTCTCTGCCAAGCCCAGCTCAAAGCTGTCAAGGTCAACCTTCAGTTCAAAGTCCTTCTTGAGTTGCAGCAAGTGATTCCTTTCGAGGACCAGTTCGCCAATCAGGTTCATCATCTCTTCGAGCCTTTTGACATCCACGCGGATGGTGGTACTAACCATCTGTTGCCTGCTCCATCCTGTCCCCGCTTTTGATTGGGGCGCTGAACTTTCTGCTGACATTTTGGAAATTATATCCTCAACAGTCGGTTGAGTCGAAAAATCACCGGAAGACTTTGATGGCGATGGCGACGCACCTTTATCAATCCCGTCCTTTCCCAACTCAAGGAAACCATCAACGCGTTCTTGAGACTGTGTCGTAGACTCAAGGTCTTGTGCTGTGATCTCTCCAATTTCTTCAGACGACACCTCAACAATAGGAAGGTCATTGAGATCGATTTCAGCCGCTTCTTGCGCACCACCGCCCTCTGGTGAGGCATCGCTAGCTAGATCTTCCGCATTGAACTCATCAGCGGACACCGTCTCCATCCAAGCTTCTGAATCTGATTCCTCCCCTATCACGATTGAAAAATCGGCAACCGTGTCTTTTTCCAACTCAAGGTCTTGCTCGGTAACTTCCCCAATTTCTTCCGACGACATCTCAACAACAGGGATAGCATCGAGATCGATTTCAGCCGTTTCTTGCACACCACCAGCCTCTAGTGAGATTTCGATTGCTGGAGCTGTCGCATCGAACTCATCAGGGGACACCGTCTCCATCCAAGCTTCTGAATCTGATTCCTCCGCATCGGCGTCAGCGGCTGCCGTCGGCTGGGAGTTGGGGTCTTGCTCTTGTAACCGCTGAAGTGAATTAGGCATTTCCTGTGGCTCTTCATCGTCAGATGAGGCATTTTCGCTGGCGTCAACGCCTTGTTGCTGCAACCACTGGAAGCTGGCAGGGGAACTGTCCAACGCTTCATCTTCCGGATCGGAGCTAGACGTTTCTTCGATATCTGCTTCAGCTTCGGTAACTGCGGCTGACTCCCCTCCCGCCCCGGGTATCAACGTTGCCAGCTTCGCTGAAATTCCCGACAGATCTCGCGTTTGAATCTCTTGAAGCCGAATATCGTTAAGCAATTCCTTAATCAAATCGACGGCCTCTAAAATTATGTCCATCAGGGCGGGATTAACGCTCAATTCCTGATTCCGTAAGAGATCCAGCACGTTTTCCGATTCATGAGCGATGTGGACGAGTTGCGTGAATCCAAGGAATCCACCCATCCCTTTAATTGTGTGAAAACCACGAAAGATTGCGTTGATTAATTCCAAATCGTCCGGTTGTGTTTCCACACTAACCAGATTATCATCAAGCTGTTCTATGATTTCATCGGCTTCTTCAAGAAATGATTCTATCATTTCTTGATCTTCAAAGATGTTCTCGGTTGACATTCAACACCTCTCTGGTCATATATGATACCAATTCCAGATCTAAAGGTGACTTACATCCATGTCGTGTGGAGTGGAACGAAGAATATGAGGACATGAGATTCTTCCCCAGCCACCTGCCAATAATCATTGGTAGCCAGTTAATTTAGAATTGGTATGAAAGTTACGTGGTAACCGTTCAGAGGGTTAGGGAGGGCAAGGCTCCCGCCGCGCCTCTCTTTGGGTTCAGCGGGAGCCTCACCCTCCCACACATTGGTTGTATCTGGGTTTTCTTTGTTTTGACACCTGAACGGTTACGTTACGTGAAAGCAAAGGGACTACTCTCCTACGATTTAACTGATCAAAGCACGAATTTAATTTGAATTCAGAATGACACTACTCCGTGATCATACGCGCTTCAATAATCATGGTGACTTCAAATCGCTTGTCACCTTCTAACAAAAATGGGACTCGAATTCCAGAAACATTCGTTGGCTGCTTTATCGAATACTTATTTCCTGAAATCACCGTTGGAATTGCAAGTTGCAGTTCTGCGCCAAATTCCGAAAATTTTCCCTTTATGCCACCAGCAAGCATGTTCGATAATTCACCAATGGCATCTTTCACATCCTCATCAATCTCACTCATTGGTTCATCTAAAAGAGCACTGGCAATTTCCAGAGCGGCTTCCCGTGAACAATATACCGTTATCAGGGCGGAAAAATCTCCAGCGATACCAATAATTGCACTGATCCCATCCACAATCTTTTCTCCCCCCTGAACAGTGGGTTTACCGATTGTCATTGGAATCGGTATCATCATCTCAAAAACGCCTTGGGTTATCTCAACCAAGTACCTTGCGAGCTGTTTCCTTGTCATTGTTTAGCCTCCATAAATTGGAACTGTCTTGTTCCTGGACGATACAAAAATTACGCGACTCTCTCCATTGCTACCTGTTCCGCTTGAGATAAGATCCGCTTCAGATCTAAGATCAAGAGTAATCTTTCCCCGTCATCGATTCGTGTCACTCCCAGAATGAATTCTGAATCAATGCCTGTCACCATCTCCGGTGGTTCTTCGATTGCATCCGCCGGGACACGCAGGACTTGGGAAACGGAATCAACGATGAATCCGATCTGTTGATCATTGAGTTCAACAACAATCAATCGTGTACTATTGTCGAATTCTCGACTTTCAAGGTTGAGGCGTTTGCGAAGATCTATGACCGGGATAACCTCACCCCGAAGGTTGATAATTCCTTCGACAAAACCTGGAGCCCGTGGCACTCTGGTAATCGAAACAACCCGGATAATTTCTCTGACGCACAAGATCTCGACGCCGAATTGTTCGTCACTCAGTTTGAAACCAACGAGCTGTAGTTCTTGACCGGTTTCTTGGATTTCAGTCTGTTTCACTATCTTTCAACGCCACATCAAATAGTGACGCTTCCTCCTTTTTTAATTTAGGTTATGGAGTGGATTGGTGGGCCATGCTCAACCTACAGTTTCAAAAACTTTCCTCTTAGCTGCGATTAGATTCAGCTTTTTTGTACAAGCCGCATAAGTGTATGGGGCATCCGATTCAGAGGCAGAACACCATCCACAATGCCTTTTTCAATACACACTTTGGGCATGCCATAAATCACAGAAGTGGATTCATCTTGTGCCAACGTGAATCCTTGTCTGTTGTGCATTTCTGCCAATCCTTGAAGCCCATCATGCCCCATCCCGGTTAAAATCACACCAATCGCATGACTGCCGTAAACTTCAGCCACCGAGGACATCATTACATCAACGGAGGGCTTGTGGCGCAGGTTCTTCGGCGATTGTGAGAGCCTGATTTCATGTTGTCCTCCGCGTTTGATAACCGTCATGTGCTGTCCTCCCGGCGCAATAAGGACTTTTCCTGCCTCAACAACGTCATGCATCTGTGCTTCTTTCACGGTGAGTTGGCTTAATGAATCCAGCCGTTCTGCCAAGGATTTGGTGAAAAAGGCGGGCATATGTTGAACAATTAAGATCGGGCTCGGAAATTTCGCGGGAAGTTGCGGGATGATCTCCTGAAGGGCTTTGGGCCCACCTGTGGAGGTCCCGATTGCGACAACCTGAACAACCAATCTGTTTTTACGAATCGGGATGGACACCGGAGATGTTGTCGATTCATGCTTAACCGTTTGAGGGGTTTGATGAGTCGGTAGGAATCGGGTTGTCGCTCTTGCCCTCATAAAAGGACGGCGCTTGGCAAGCAGTTTAATTTTCGTCTGCAGTTCCTTTTGAATCCGCACAATATCAAGCGAAGAGCGAGCGATTTGCTTGCCAATATAATCCAAAGCACCGAGACTTAATGCCTTTATCGTTGCCTCTGCACCAGATTCGGTCAAGGTACTGATCATTAAAATCGGCAATGGATTTTCCGCCATGATCTTTTCAAGTGCTGTAAGACCATCCATTTGAGGCATTTCAATATCCATTGTGACAACGTCTGGGTTGAGGACTTTTATACTTTTGATTGCCTCCAAGCCGTTGGAGGCGGTGCCAACTACCTTTATCTCCGGATCTGCCTCTAGCATTCTCTTGAGCGCGGTGCGGATGAACATCGAATCATCTACAACCAGAACTTTAATCGGGGATTTCGCAGACACGTCTGACATCTTGTCTTCCTTTCTAATCTTCCAGGGAAGAGGGTTCGACCTGATCATTGATGTGGCGAGCAAATATCAATTGTTCATCGGCCTGCCAATCGAACCAGGTCAATTCTACGCCGATGTCATATCCGTCCTCATTTGGGTCGCACCAGACAACACGCGCAATGGGAGTGATAGGCGACTCATGGGGCGGAAGTTGTAATTCGATCACGATGGACTCATCGATTGCTAACTCGCATTGGCTGTGGAAACAGATCCCAACAACACTGATATTCCTGCTTGTGCCATCATTCGACATTCGATCTTGTGACGCCGAAGATTCAAGGTTGCTATATCGGATAATCATCTTTTCGTTGATACGAATATAACTTCTCACTTTATCCTACCTTTTCATAAGTCCCGCGAAGGCCAGTACACAAATTTAACCTCCGGAGTGCAAAACCGACCTCGCCAGATTTCACTGCAAAACAGGTTTTGCACACCTTGGATTATCAGGTAAGTTTTGACACGTAGCCGAACCCCGCTACGCGAGGGCAGGCGTGCCAAAGTTCAGGTTTTTCGCATTCCGCCCGAATTCTTGCGAACCGAATTCTTGCGAATTCGGCTACAAGCTTGCATTCCATACTGAAAATCAGTTAGGTTAAAATGCTCGCCGTATTTTCTTCAGCTTTGAGCATAGGTACAGTTGGAGCCACCGCGAATTCTGTTTGCAGCGGGGCCAACGCCGAAGAATGACCTGCCCCATTTTCATTGAACTTGAATCTCGCCATCAGCTGGGAGAGTTGATTGGATAATTCCGCTAGCTTCACCATCGACTCAAGCGACTGTTGTCCCCCACTTGCAGATTGCTGTACCATAGTCGCTACCTGATGCACATTTTGGGTAATCTCACCTGTGGTTGCCATCTGCTGTTCAGCCGCTGTGGTGATCTGTCGAATCATATCCGTGGTCACCGTAATCTGTTCTCCGATCGTTTCTAACGTATCCCCAGCTTGTGTCGCAAGCTGAGTGCCATTTTCGACCTCCTGCTTGCCTTGCTCCATCGAAGTCACCGCGTTCTGCGTCTCCATCTGGATGGTCTTTATCATGGCCGTAATCTCCTGCGTTGACTGAGCGGTGCTTTCGGAAAGTTTGCGTACCTCATCGGCAACGACGGCGAAACCACGTCCCTGTTCCCCTGCGCGGGCAGCTTCAATTGCTGCGTTGAGCGCAAGCAGATTAGTTTGATCGGCAATATCATTAATGACACCGATAACGTCCCCAATTTTTTGAGCACTGACGCTGAGAGCGGCTATCGTCTCGGCAGATTCCTGTACCCTTGAGGAAATCTGGTTCATC
>JADFGN010000269.1 GCA_022567695.1 Candidatus Poribacteria bacterium
AGCTCGATGAGGGTTTGACTGAACACGTCGGTATATTTGGGAACCGATGGTTTAGGGGCGAGTGATTTGCCTGTTTCAAGCTCGAACTTTCCGCTGACACTGTAGAAACCGACTGGATCCGTCTCGGCGGGAACGTATCCTTTGCCCTTCTTGGTGACAATGTGGACGAGAATCGGTTGATGCAATTCTTTAACGCCTTCCAACACGGGCAATAGCGACTCTAAATCGTTGCCGTTAAGGGGGCCGAAGTAGCGGAAACCGAATTCTTCAAACAGCGTGCCCGGTTTTAAAGCGGCTTCGATTTTCTTGGCGATCTGCTTGGCATCGGGTGAGATGAGGTTTACAAGTTCCTTTGCCCCAGATCGGAGGACATTATAAGTGCGGTTGGAGGTCAGCCGATTGAAATATTTTGAAAACGCGCCAACCGTCGCGGAAATTGACATCTGATTATCATTGAGTATGACCACCATATCTTTTTTGAAATCGCCTGCCGCATTCAAGGCTTCAAACGCAAGCCCACCTGTCAATCCGCCATCACCAATCACGGCGACAACTTTGTAATCTTCGTTGTTGAAATCGCGTGCGGTTGCAACTCCCAGCGCCGCTGCAAGCGAAGTGCTTGAATGACCGGCACCAAACACATCGTACTCGCTTTCGGCGCGATTCAGAAACCCACTAATTCCACCATACTGACGAAGCGTTGGAAATTGATCGCGGCGACCCGTCAATATTTTATGAGGATAGGCTTGATGCCCGATGTCCCAAATTACCTTATCATGAGGGGTATCGAAGATATAATGGAGCGCGATCGCAAGCTCAACCGTTCCAAAATTTGGCGCAAAATGCCCCGGATGCTCGGACAGCACCGCAAGCATATATTCGCGTATCTCTTCGGCAAGTTCTCTGAGTTCTGCTATATTTAGGGATTTCAGATCTGTGGGGTCGTTGATTTTTTCTAAGAACATTCTTGAACTCCTTCGAGGAAAATGAGGAAACGTAGAGCTTACTCGTCAATCCTTCTGGTGGTTGCAAAAGGGTATATTTTCGATAATTCGTCAAGTCTTGCTTGTGGCATTATTTGCTCCTTTCATCTCTGCTCATTTAGAATACCTTAATGCCTTGATATTGTCAAGTACTTTTTGATATAAAGTGGTTTTAGATTTCCCGAAGTTTCTCTGGCTGTTGAATCGACATGAACAGCAGTTTACCCATTTCATACCATATCCTCATCTGCTTCAAACGGCACGGTCTCAAACTCATCCTCATCAATTTCGATCAATCGTTGCACCCGCAGTTCGGCGTCGTCAAGCTTTTTTCGGCCGATTCGTGCCAAGCGGATACCCTCCTCAAAAACTTCCAACGATTCGTCTAGCGTCAGCGATTCGCCGCTTTCAAGGCGTTCTACTGCTTCTTCAAGTTTGGTTAAAGTTTCCTCAAAACTCATTTCTTCTGGCATTTATTCCCCCTTGTCAGCTTTTCTTAGCAGGCTCTTGAGTTGTCCTTCATTCTGGGTCTGTTGAGCTCGTTCCCAGCATTTTACAGGTTTTCCAGCAACACTTTCACTTCCTTGAGGCAATAGACCTGCCGCAAGTTCCCCGCTTTCCTGTGTCTTCCATGACCCTTGAAGAGGTTTTGGAATTCATCCGCATCAATTTTTTCCTGTGAAGGAATTCACGACAATTCTTCAAGCAGTGCCCTTGCCGCCTTGAGATCTACCGTATCAAACCCTTCGGTGAACCAGCCGTAGATCTCGGCCAACAGCTTTCGGGCTTCTTCCGTTTTTTCCTGCTTCTGCCACAACCGACTCAAGCTCATCACCGCCCGCAACTCCCACGACTTCGCCTGCTGGCGTTGAGCAACCTCAATGCCCTTGTGAAAACATGCTTCAGCAGTGGTTTCATCCGCGTTTTGTTTGAGCCGCAACTCCCCCTTGAGTCGATACAAGTCTGCTTCGCACCAGCGCTCCCCAGTTTTCTCCACCGCCGCCAGCGCCTCGGCCAGCACGCTCAACCCCTCTTCAGCCTGTCCTCTTTTTCCATACGCCTCGGCCAGCAAGGCAAGGTAATACGGCCGCATCATCTCTGACCCCGTGGTCCGGTAGGCCGCCAGTCCCTGGCGCATCTGGGCGATTCCCTCCTCGACCTGCCCCCGCTCAGCCAGGGCCCAGCCCTGCATGATAGTTCCTGTCGCCAAGAAGAATGGAATCCCTTTCTCCGTCGAAAACTCAATTGACGCTTCTCCCAGCTCCCGGACAGTATGCCCCTCCCGGCGGAACTGGTAGACATAGCAAGCAAAGCTTAGTACGTAAGCCAGGGTCAAGGGATGAGATAACTCCCGGGCAAGGGCGACCGCCTCACGGATTCTCTCCAAACCCTGGTCTGGATAGCCAAGAATCCACAGAGTGGTAGCCAAATTGGATAGACCGACTATCTTCGGATCCATACTATAGATCAACGCCAGAGAGCGGTGCTGCTGGGGATCGTAGAGAGAAAGTGCGTGCTGCACATGTTCTCGGGCAGAGGCGAATTCTCCCAGGCTCCACAAGTCCATCCCCAGCACCCGGTGAGACACCAGGAGTAAAGTCTGATCACCCTGGCGTTGGGCGAGATGCAGGAACTGCTTCGCCAGCTTGTACGACGTCTGTACATCTCCCCGTAACCGATAAAACCCACACAGTCCGAACAGCACGGGAAAGATTTGAGGGGTTTCCCCCACCTGCCGACAGAGTTCTCGTGCCCGGGTGTATGCTTCAAAGACTTCAGGCACTGCAAAGCCCTTGGTCGCCATGAGCGGAACGCCCAAGGCGGACTGCAGTCCCAGTTCCTGCTGAATTCGCTCGGGGGTATTCGGCAACGTCTTGAGCAGTTCCAACCCATTCTGAAAATGAGCGATAGCAACTTCGTTGGCGTAACTTCGCATCGCCTTCTCCCCGGCTTTGAGCAGATATTGTACCGCCTTCTCCGTATCATCGCTTTTTGAATAATGATGCGCCAACTCCTCATAATACTCCTCAAGGCGTTCCTGATAGAGCCGTTCAATCCCAGTCGCCACCTGGTGGTGAAACGCCCGCTGTCTGCGCTCCAAGATGCCCTGATACGTGGCTTCCTGCGTGAAGGCGTGTTTGAAGGCGTATTCCAACTCCGGGACACTACGCTCTTCGTAGACCAGTTCCCGTTCCTCAAGTTCGCTCAAGTACCGGTCCAGAGTCCGTTCCTGTTGCGTCAAAAGTTCCAGCAACCGATATTTGAACAGCCGCCCGATAACACTGGCGCATTGGAGAACATGTTTCGCTTCCGCTTGCAAGCGATCCACCCGTGCCAGCACCACGCTTTGAATGGTATCTGGCACATCAATGTCGGAGATTTCAGCACGCGCTTTCCAGCGACTCGACTCCCCCTCTCGATACACCAAATCCTGGTCGATTAACGAGCGAATCACCTCTTCGATGAAAAACGGATTCCCTTCGGATTTCCCCAGGATGGTCTCCTTGAGACTTTCGGGAAGGTTGTCGATGGTCAACAACTCCTCGACTAAACGACGGCTTTGATGGCTGGTGAGTTGTTGAAGCCGGATTTCCGTGAATCGATCCAAACACTTCCGTTGCGCGATACTGCTCAACATAAAGACCCGATGTTCTCTCTCTGGACGATAGACACACAGCAGCATTAACGGCGTCGTCGCCAGTGAATCCATCAAGAGCGAGAGCAGGTCCAACGAGTGATCGTCTGCCCAATGGCAATCTTCTAAAATCAACAATAGCGGCTGCTCTCTCGCCAATGTCTCGAACAGGTCACGAAGCCGCATCTGCGTCTGGTGTTGGATCTGTTGAGGGGTGAGGTATTCCAGCTTCTGGTCCAGTTCATTCCCAAAGCGGATCGACAACAGGCGACCGATAAATGGTAGGATTTCACCGGCACCTTGCCCAAAGAGCGCTGTTATGCCTTCGGTCACTTTGCCAACGATTTCCCTTTGGGCATCCGTTTCGCTCACATTGAAATACGCCCGCAGGAGGTCCAAAAACGGCCAGTAGCTGATGGGTTGTCCAATGGAAACGCAACGCCCTTCTAGTAGGAGAGGAATCCCTTCCTCGGTTTCGGGTTGTCCTCCGCCGACATTTACGGAAAGGGTTCCGCTCCTACATTCGCTCAGGTAGGTTTTCAATTCAGTGACCAATCTTGACTTGCCAATACCCGCTTCGCCGATGACTGAAACCATCTGACCCTGCCCGGCGAGCCATTGGTCGGTCGCCTCTTTCAAATCCACAAACTCTCGTTCTCTGCCAATCATTTGTGCTCGCAAGCCTTCAATGCCGCGCAGCTTTTCGGGATGCGCGGACACACGCAACACTTCGTAGGCGACTTCTGCTTCGCCAATCCCTTTAAGCGCGAGTCCTTCTAATCGCTGAAAATCAAATATCCGACGGGTGAGCCGATACGTACCTTTCCCAACGAGAATCTGTTCCGGCTGTGCGACTTCTTGCATCCGCTTCGCCAGGTTGATGTCCGGCCCATAAGCACTAATTTCCAGGTGTTGCTGGGTGCCGATCGGACCAAAGTACATCATCCCACTGTTAATCCCCACCGAGAGGGAAAGAGAAAGATCCTTGATTGCTTCTTGGAAGTCAAGTGCGGCCAAAATCGCCCTTTCGGGGTCATTTTCGTGGGTGATGGGTGCACCGAAAAAGGCTAAGACGCAATCGCCGATGAACCGATTGATACTCCCCTCATAGCTTAAAATGACATCGACAATCGATTTGAAGCAATCGTTAATAATTTCGACAACCCGTTCCGGGGAGTGTTGGCGGGAGAGTGGGGTAAAGCCTGAGATGTCAGCGAACAGCACCGTCACCAACCGATTTTCGCCGACTAACTCCTGTTCGGCAGCTTGCATCCGCTCCGAGAGCGGCTTGGGGATGTAGATTTTGTCCTGCATCTCCTCCAAACGTGGGATCGAAACGGATTCACTGGCAGGCTGTTTTTGGACAGTGAGAGACGTACCACATTCTCCACAGAACTTGAACTGCGGCGGATTCTCGAACTTGCAATTTGGACACGTCTTTTTGAGTGATGCGCCACACTCCCCGCAGAATTTCATTCCTTCTGGATTGTCAAATTCACAGTTTGGGCATTGCATTTTACAAACTCCTTGACGGGTTCGAGACACGTTCTTAGTAAATCGGCTTACCAGTAGTCCTTAATTTTACATATTTTGTCATCATTTGGGGTGTTTTATTTTTCCACATGCCTTATTCATTTGACACAGTTTCTAACACGTTGCATACTAACTGTCCTTGTAAAAGTTGAATCTCGACTTTATCACCGACCTTGACTTGAGCCGCATTGATGACCGTTTTTCCTTCTAAATCCTTGCAGACGCTGTATCCGCGCCCTAGTGTTGCGAGAGGATTCAATGCACCCAGTCGTGATGATGCGACTTGACACGCCTGCGCTTTTGCATTGATTCGTTGCGTAATTGCTTGTCGGAGACGGATTTCAAAGCGATCAACGGTTTGTTGAAGCCGATGTAGCGCGTCAATCTGACGCATGAGTGAGATACGATTCTTCCAGTTTTGCAGTTTTGTTCGGGCGGCATCGATCTGACCTGTGATGTTGCGCGATAAACGTGACTCCAGCTCGGCAATCTGCCGTCGCAATTCCTGCTGATCGGGAACGATATGTTCGACGGCTCCGGAGGGTGTTGGGGCGCGGTGATCGGCAACGAAGTCGGCAATTGTAAAATCGGTTTCGTGGCCAACGGCAGACACCACCGGAATTTGGGAGGCAAATATTGCCCGTGCGACAATCTCCTCGTTAAAAGCCCAAAGGTCTTCGATTGACCCTCCTCCACGACCGACGATTAGAATATCGATGTCTGGGAGGCAATTCATGCACGTAATCGCATGTGCGATTTCTTCGGCTGCATCTTCTCCTTGCACGAGGGTTGGGAACAGAAGCACTTCTACCGCTGGATACCGTTTTTGTAGCATTCGAAGAATGTCCCGAATTGCCGCTCCCGTTGCGGAAGTGATGACTCCGATCTTTCGCGGGAATTTGGGGAGCGGTTTCTTGTGTGCTGAATCGAAGAATCCTTCGGCGGCGAGTTGCTCTTTAAGGCGTTCAAAAGCGAGCTGGAGCATCCCAACGCCAGCCGGTTCTATCCGATCGGCGATAATCTGATATTCGCTACGTTGATCGTAGATGCTGAGCCTGCCGTGTACAAGTACCGCATCCCCGCTTTTCAAGGGAAATGGTATGCGAGACGCGAGGGAACGAAAGATGGCACACCTAATTTGGCTTTCTTCGTCCTTGAGTGTAAAGTAGATGTGGCCTGAGGAAGGGCGTGCAAGGTTGGAAATCTCGCCCTCAACCCAGAGGTCTTGGAGGGTTGGCTCGGACGCCAAGATGGTGCGAAAGATCTCTGTGATTTCTCGAATGCTGTAGATGTTGCGTGTTGACATCATACAAGATTTGTCCTTCGTATCGTTTCGCGGACGTGGAAGATGTCATGTGCTAAAGGCAGTTAGAAGGGCTTCCGCATAATTTTCGACGATGACGAGGGGGCAATCTTTCAACTGCCTCCATGAATGTTGACTCCAAATCGACCTCAATATGAAGGTCATCAATTAAAAAGAGCGAAATCCGAGGTAAGGTTTCGCCAAGTTTCAACCAATATGGATAGCCATCGATCCGCACATCTCCGGAGACAATACGAACGCCGTAACTGATGATATAAAACGGTTTTCCCTCCGGCGGAGTAAGTCGATTGCCCTCCAACAAGTCCGCAATTAAATTGTGAAATGTATCAACGAAGTTTGTTGGGGGGAGTACATCAATCACGAGGTAGTTTATCCCCCGTTGCAGATATGACACGGCATTGATTGCATAAGCAACCGCTTTTTTTTGCGCATCTTTGTTATCCGGCGACGTGAGTTCAATCACGCTCACAATCTTCCCTGATGGCGTGCGAATCGTCAAATCCTTTGCAACGTCAGGAAATGTTGGATTGATGAAGGAAATCGGAGAAGCCGGAAGTGGCGGAACGATTAGCTGCTTCCGAACCCCTTCTTCTAAACTATCGATGGTGACGACATCCGCTTCAAGTGGACTCACTTTTTTCTCAAAAATCGCTTCAAAACCGGATGCTTCCGGAAAAGTACGATTCAATGTGTCTGCCAAAGAAATTAACCAGCTCGCATGAAAATGATGATAGATGGAATCATCTCCCGGAAACTGTAGCCTTGTCAGGTCGTAGAGCGGCATAGCACTCACCTCTCTTTTGAATTGTGAAGCCCATGCACGTCAGGTTATTGCGTCAGTTTGTTTCCTCACTTAAAGGCAAACGGATGCGTTGGATTGAACAGGCTTTGCCAGTTTGCTCATCCAATTCAATGATGACCGCGCAGAGGATAATGTCTCCTTTAGCGACTTCGTGGCGAATGGGAAGCATCGTCAAAAAGCGGTGGAGCACCATCTCTGTTTTCGTGCCGATTACCGAGTCGTGAGGGCCTGTCATGCCAACATCGGTTATGTATGCCGTACCTTGTGGAAGAATGCGTTCATCGGCAGTTTGGACGTGGGTGTGCGTTCCAACAACGGCACTCACTCTGCCATCAGCATGCCACCCCATTGCGATTTTCTCCGCGGTAGCTTCGGCGTGGAAATCCAAAAAAATGCAGGGCGTTTGCTCTCGAATTTCGGTGAGAATTTCGTTAAGGGTGTGAAAGGGATTGTTGAAGTTTTCCATGTAGACTTGCCCAGCGATGTTCACCACGCCGAGCTTTGCGCCGGCAGCGTTTGAAACAACAATCCAGCCATGTCCCGGTGCACCTGCCGGGAAATTTGCCGGACGAACGAGATTCGGCACATCGTCGATAAAATTAAAAATTTCGCGTTGTCCCCAGACATGGTTTCCGGTTGTAATAGCATCAACGCCCAACCTTAAGAGACCATCAACGATTGGTTTCGTGAGTCCTTTGCCACCGGCCGAGTTTTCTGCATTAACAATGACAAAGTCGAAGGGCCCATAATCATCGGACAGACACGGCAGGAGTTTCGATACCGCTTTCCGCCCCGGCCGTCCAACGATGTCTCCAATGAATAGAATCCTCATTCACTATCCTCGTATTTCCACGACTTCAACTTGCGGATTCACTTCTGCATATCCATACCCACCTGCCCGCAGGGGCCCCGGGTTAACCACCGTTGTGTCTGCAATTGTATCAACCCCTCGTCCTTCGTGGATATGTCCTGTAAAGCACACCATCGGTTGCATCTGCGTGATGAAATCTCGAACTGACTGGCTGCCAACATGTCCAGCGTTCCCTGCAAAGTCACACACGGTGTGATAGGGCGGTTGATGAGAGACAAGAATCAGGGGAACGCTCGGTTCTAAATTGGTTGAAGCCTCTGCCAGAAATATCTTAAATTGATCTTCGGTAAATTCATTCGGCGTTCTTCCCGGGCAAGGCGTAGAACCACCAACCCCTAAAAAGGCTACCTCATCCACAGTGATACACTTCCGATGAAGATTTATCCCTTCAGTGGTGAGGTAGGCATCGACGTCGGGATAATCGCAGTTCCCTGACACGGCGAGGATGTGTTCATTGTATTCTCGCACTGCCCCCACGACGCGGGCGGCATCCCTCCGCCGACCGAAATTCGTTAAGTCCCCAACTAACAGAACGACATCCGCCACCGACAGATCGCGAGAGATAGTCCTTAGCCGCCTTGTGCTACCGTGGATGTCTGACAATGCGACGATAATCATATGGCTCCGTTTCTTGCTAAAATTAAGCCGTGAGTTTCTCCCGAATCCACAGATTGACTAATGTATCTATTGTTCAAGTTCTTCTAAGGTAAAAACCGAAGCGAGTGAGCATCCAATCCCCTCGATCCGTTCTCGTCCGCCCTGCTGCCGATCAATTGCAATCACGACGTGTTCAACGATCAGTCCACGTTCCCGCATCTGGCTCACTGATGTACAGACTTGTCCGGCTGTCGTGACGACGTCCTCCACCACAACGACCTTTTCGCCTGCTTGAAATCCACCCTCAATCAAATTACACGTGCCGTAGGGCTTCGCTTCCTTGCGGACGTATAAACAAGGTTTACCAGTCCGAAGAGAAAGTCCCGTTGCCAGGGGTACGCCACCTAGCTCCAAACCGGCGAGCTTGTCGAAGGACGTTGGTAAAAGTTTCTCCATCTCCCCCGCGATTGAGTTCAGCAAAATAGGGTCGCTTTCAAAGCGGTACTTATCCCAGTAAAATGAACTCGTTTTCCCTGACCGTAGTTTGAATTGCCCGGTCAAGTATGAGACGGCTCTGATTCGCTTTGCGAGTTCTGTTTTTTTCATACGAAACTCAGCCATGATAAGCCTTCCCTAAACTTGTGCAGAGATTACAGTTCTTGCTGTTTAACATGCGGGTGTGCCTCTTTAGGAATGGCAGCGAGGATAGCTGTGCGTACTTGCTCTGCTAGATACAGTGCATGTTCAGTTGTCGTGCGATCTGGCCAGAATTCAAAATCGTAACGCAATTGAACAGCATACGGTGTTAGCTCTGCGAGATCTACTTCGGTGAACGGCCAAACCGGGGCACTCACTATGCACAGACGATATAATTCTTCCAAGTTGTGGGTATGAGGGATGGGTTCCTCTTTAAATGCTAAAAAGCCCTTGAGATACCTTTCCACTGCCTGCTGTGTGTGGAAGCACGCAGTATCATAAGGGCCACCACCTTCCAGCATTCGTTTGACAGTTATTAAGTCGCTTTCAGCTTTAAGCAAGTTTAAGGATTCAAGGGACAGTTCTCAAATCACTAAACCCGCGCCAATGCTGACTTTGATGAAATCAAATATTAAAGGTTTATATTTAAACTTGCTTAACTAAATTTCTC
>JADFGN010000270.1 GCA_022567695.1 Candidatus Poribacteria bacterium
CTTCTACTAAAATCCAGCTTGATGTTGACGAAATTGGATAGCCTAGACGCGACTTCGGAATCAGAATAGGTAAATTTGTCGAGTTCTATGCAAGCGGCGCACCATATCGCATAAAAATCGAGCATGATCGGTTTACCCTCTTCTTGGGCGATTTCCAGACCTTCGGCTTCATCATAGACCCAATCTAAGTGGCTCTCTCCAGTCGTGACGGTCGTCAAGCCACCAACAGCCATGTATAGCCCCAAAACCGCCAATAAGACACCGAAGGCCTTGCGAAATTGCACCGGACGGGGCAAGTCTCTGAACCGTTGTGTCAATTTACTGAGCAGCATGCCGAGCACAAACAGAACACCAGCGATGGCGAAGAATCCGGCGGAATTGCGGAGAAATGCACGCAACGGTTCGATGACATCCTTGAGGAAGTACAACGCCACTGTAATGATCAGGATACCGAAGATGTTTTCTAGAACATACATCCAGGTACCCGACCTCGGCAGAATGGTGCCTGAAAACGTACCGATTAAGATGAACAGCAATCCCATGCCCAGCGCATAAATCAGCATCAGCCAGAATCCGAGAAAAGCGTTGCCTGTTGTAGCAACATAGGCGAGCATAAAAGCCAACGCCGGTCCCGTGCAAGGGGCTGCAATGATTCCGGCAACGGTTCCCATCGCAAACGCGCCAATAAAGCCAGCACCCCCAACGTTATTCAGCCTATTCTGCATTGCATACGGCAAACGGAGCTCGAAAATACCAAGCATCGAGAACCCAAGCGCGATTAGAATCGCACAGATGGGACCGATTACAAATGGGTTTGTCATGACTTGGCCAAAAACCGCGCCTGTTTTTGCAGCAACGACACCTAAGATCGAGAACATCAATGCAATACCAGCGACATAAGTTACGGAGAGAAGGAAGGATTTCAGACGGGTTGTGGATTCATTCGCGCCGAAAACCGATACGGTAATTGGAATCAGTGGGTAAACACACGGTGTAAGGCTTGTAAGGATGCCAACTCCAAATGCCATGAGAAATGCGAGCCAGAGTTTGCCTTCAGATAATGCTTTAGCGAACTTTCCGCCTGTACCTGTGGCTGGCGTGGAGTCAGAGGAATCATCAAATTGGAGGCTTGAAAAAATTTCGTCGTTTATCGGCCGGATGGTTTGATCATTTCCAACAATTTCGATTGGAATATCAACAGTAATTGTTGTAGGAAAAAGACACTGTGCGTCACTACACGCCTGATAGCGCAGTTGAATCGGTAGGGAGATTTGGCCGTGTTGGGTGACTTCACTCGATGTAGCTTGGATACCAATAACGACCTCATCATGATAGACCGGGAGGGGATCGTCGCCAAGTGAAGCGAGTTTTAATAACTCCCCCTTTGGATAGACAATTTCACCAAACGTCATCTCCGGTATGTCTGGAAGAGTGACCTCAGTCGGTATGAGATGTTCTGCACCTGCAGGATTGGCGTTCGCGTGCCAGCCCTCAGCAAACTTCATAACAATGCCGATCTGAAAAGTGCTACCCGGCTGGACTTTGTCAATCGACAATACACCATGTGCCGTAACCATTTGGGTCGGCTGACTCTGTTTCTTTGGCAATCCGAAATCGGATAATTGCCCCAATGCGTCCAGAGATACTCCAAAATACAGCGTTGGAATAAGACACAACAATAAGTAAACAAGGTAAGGTCGTTTGTTAATCATAGTAAAACTCCTTCTATGGGTAACACCATTTCGCAGTCGATGAGGTAATTTTGAAGTCTTTATCTGGGGTGCGAAAACAGAGTTTTTGCACTCCCAAAACAAGTCAAGTTATACCTTTCACTGATACGGGTAAGTTTTGGAAAACCCCTTTGGCATCGGGAAAAATTGACCACCAGTCTGTTGCGCAAGCGTGACCTGAAATGAGTCATCAATGCTCCCGGTACCGATGACGTAAGCCCGAATATTCAGCTTCTCACACACCCCAAGCGCACGTTCAGGTGGAAAATTTCCAGTTGTGGGTTCATCGGTCAAAACAAGAATAAAGCGGTTCGCATTAGGTCGGAATGGAATTTGGGGCAATCCCTCTACGATGGCGTCAATGAGGTGTTCGTCACCCCCAAACGGTTCTTCCATGAGAGTTTTGATTTGTGACTCGTTGAGCGGTATCGGCGTGACATCCGTGCCGTTAATCGATTTGATGGCATCCTTGGGTTCGGCGAAACGGATGAGCCGAATTTGATAGCGAATCGGTAGAATATCCAGCTTGCCAATCAGTTCACTGATGCCGAGCATAATCGCTTCGGACTTCCCTCCCATGCTGCGGCTGTAGTCAAGCATAATGACGAGGTCTACTGTCGCTTTGGGTGCATAAACTTCGGGAGAAACACCGCCATAAAAGTTAATCTTGTCAGGCGTTTTCATAACAGCGTACGATCGCAAACCATCAACAATCAACCATCGACTTCCTGCCTGTTGGATTGTTATGGCGGCTTTACCGGAAAGAGGATGCCCGCTATCTCCAAACGCATGTAGGATCGGTTTTGAAATCAAGTTTCCCGTGTCGTCCAAATCCCTTTGGAACTCTAATTCCATGCTGAACAGAACCCGTCCACTGCTTCGGCGGATACTGACGACAATATCCCGAAAAAATTTAACGAACGCCTGGTTGGCACGGCGTGAAGTCGGTAAACTAGCAGTTTGAACAAGACCGCCGGGAATCTCTTGCCAGAGTCCACCAGTATCTTCTGCGAGACGTTTTTGATATGCCTCCGTATGCCCGAGAACGTTGACGTGTATTTCCTCTGAATTGTAATCGCTAATCACCTTCGCTCGCATATCGGTCAGTGCTGTCGATTTTCTCGATTCTGTGGTGGCGGCTTCGTCGGTCACTAACACCAGATGTTTGTCAGCGTCCGAATGAAAGTCCATGAGGTCTAACGTCTCCACCAATGCGTCGAGTGCGTGTTCGTCACCGCTGAGTCGAACATTTTTCATTTGGCGGCGGACTGTGCCAACGTCGGGCATAAGCGACCGCATTTTCAAACGCTGTCCCTCGCGTCTCACGCTGAATTGGATCATGCCGAGATGGTATTCCAGATTGATCTCATCATACGCATCGGTCATGCTGTAGAGGTGATCGGCGACCTGTTGAATGTTATCTCGCATGCTAGCACTCGTGTCTAGCACAAAGACGATATTGACTTTATCTGTCTTTCGCGTTGCGATGATATGATCGGCAATGTTACGCAAAGCCTGGGCAAAGGGATTATCGCTCTTGGATGTTCCTGAACCCTTCCCCTTTTTGTCGGGGCCCATTTCGACAATGCCAACATCCGCTGTACCCGTGGATTCTAGTGCGTGAATTCCACCAGAACCATTCCCTGCGGCGCGCTGCCGAAAGCTTTCCATACCTTCTCCGTCGCTCGTCTGAAAGCGCGATGAAACCTCTTCCGGAATTGTCACCTCCCGGCTATGGATTTTTCCGGCTGCTGTCATGACATCAGGAAGTTCATCTTGGATATTGAGTTTATTATCTGTGGCGTCGTGAAGCAGGATTTTTTCTGATGGTCGGAGGGTTTCATTGATCAGATTTGCGGATGCTTTCAACCTGACATTTTGAGGCTGATCTTCGACAGGTGAGCGAACTTGCCGTCGGGTAACGATACGTTTGGGCGGAGGTTTAAGCGTTCGGCGTGGCTTAGGCAGTTTTTTTTCACTGAGGAATTCGATTGCCACTGTATCTTCAAACTTTTCCTGCTCATGGCGATAAAGGACAATCGTCACTGCAATGGCAAAGCAGAGATGAATAATCAACGACACAAGTAAAGCATGAGAAGATGCCCTTCGGCGGATTTTAATCATGGCTTGATTCCTCTTTACGATTGACTAAGAACTTATTTGTCACACACCCTTTTCGATTTAAAGTTTCGTCAATTGATTGAGTAATCGTCGAGCTTTCTTGTTCAAAGGGTTGTAACGGACCGCATTCTCAAACGCAGCAATCGCATGCTCCCGGTCATTATTCTCGAAATAGAACACACCCAGGTTGTAATAGGCATCACTGTTGTGCGGCTGGAGTTTCAGCAAATCCAAGAAAACCTGGATACCTTCTTCAAAACGTCGGAGTTTGCCAAGCAGGAGTCCCAGATTCATTCGAGGGTCATGCCATAAGGGTGCCAGCCGAATTGCCTTTTGGCAAGATTCAATCGCTTTTTCTTCCTGATTGCTTTTGGACAGGGCAACACCAAGATTGTATTGTGCTTTTGCATGTTCGGGGTTCAGCGTCACTGCCTGCTGAAATGCTTGTGTGGCCTCCACATGCCGCTGTGAATTTGAATAGGCAACGCCTAAATTATAATGTGCATCAAATGAAGTGGGATTGAGTTCGACAGCTTTTTCGAGGTGTGTGATGGCTTCGACGAATTGCTGTTTTTTGGCATACGCCAATCCAAGGTTGACGTGCGCTTCAACAAACTCAGGGTCGAGTTCCACCGCCAGCTTGTATACTGAGATTGCTGTACCCAAATCGGTGCTCTTCATGAGTTGGTTCGCACGATTATAGTGGATTCGTGCTTCCCGCTCACGAAAATGTTCCAGATAGGTCAAGTACTCGTTGACATCAAGCTGCGGATTAAGTTGTTGGGCTCTACGAAAGGCCGCGGCAGCCTCTGGATTGTGTTCCATTTGCAGGTATAGCAATCCAAGATTGACCTGAATCTCAGCACTCGCGGGATTGTTCTCGGCAGCCTTTTCAAAAGCTTGTAATGCTTGCTTGTATCGATTCTGGTAATAGTAGGTAAGACCAAGTAGGTTGTAAATATCTGCATCCTCACCGTATGTGTCAAAATAATCTTGCGCGAGTGCGATGACCCTGCGATAGTTCCCCATGCTGTTGTAGACAACAATCAGGTTGTAATGCGCCGTTTCATCAGGCATAGCCTCCAACAATGCCGCAGCTGCTTTTGCACGCTGTCCCGCCTGCAAATAAGCCATTCCCAAATTGATACGGGCATCTTCGAGAACTGTTGGATAGATGCGCCGAAAGATATCATCTGTTGTCTCGATGGGACTGACCTCTGAGACAATATACTCAAAAGCGGCGATTGCTTCCGAGTACTGTTTCAGTTGGTAATATGCTAACCCCATATTGTAGCGCACAACGTGTTCATTGGGCTTGGTCTTCAATATTTCTTGAAACAGTTGAATAGCATCATCATATCGCCCTTCTTGATAAGCCCTGATACCAAAGTCAGCTACGTCGGGGATGCTCTGTGCTACCATTAAATCCGCTTCCACCTGAGTCAGGGGCTCTGCTTTTGCACGTCCTTCTGGTGCAATCATAGCATCGGTGACTATAGAAGGGCGGTGGGGAATAGCGCAGGAAATGAGAGATACAAGTAGGGTCAAAGCGAACATCGGCTGACGCATAACAAACTCCCACTTAATCTAAGTTGCGACTTACTCATAATGATGCTAACTCGTTTGCATCATTGCCCTGAATAAAATCCATCGGCACAAGTCGGTGAACAGCTGAGATAATCAATTCCTCAACTCCGGGCGCAAAACGTGTTGGCTGATCAAAATAGACCATCGCACCGCCCCCTTCGTATCCGCCTTCCTGCAATATTCGTTTGGAGGGAATATAGCATGGGAACGCATTTGAATACCCGTCTACCCAAATCCGCTTCCGATCGAATTCGCGCTTCAAGCGCAACGAGTAGTCAACAACCACTTCGCCTGTCAGAAAAATCACCGCGAGGTCATTGCCAAATGTCCAAACCTGTATCGGATATGACAGCGTCGTCCGTAGAGTTTCGCCGCGTGAAATACGCTCCAACTGCTTTTGTGCATGGTAGCCAATCGGTCCGCCCTGCTCCGCTTTTGCCTTCCATTCATCTAGCGTTGGGAGTGTATCAAACGGTAATGCAATCCGTTCAAATCGACCAGTGACTCCGCCGGAAATCGGCGTGAATTCTCCCTCTAACAGCCGATTAACCTCGGCGGCAATCTCTGCGCCGTGTTGTTGAGCCTGCTCAATTTCGCTTCGAGGGTATGGGTTCGCGTCAGCACCACATCCGATAGTCACGAGTGCAATCACGTCGGGGTGATCTTGCTGAATAGCCTCTTGCGCGTAACCTGCCCAATCCCCACAGATGTGATTGAAATTGCCCCCCAACGTTGTGCAATGACAGGCATAACTTGTCCAAACCGCGCGCAATTTTCCATCGGCATCCGTAACCCGAAGCAGTGGTAGCGCGCGATCGACCGGTCCCCCTTCTGTTCGACGATTCTTCGCGAAATGGACTTCTCCTTCGGTCCAGGCCAATTCGCCCAGCCGCCGATCGGCGAGTGCTGCCAATGCGACCTCCTCTAACCAATCGGCGAGTTGGCGGGTATATCGATCAATTGTCGCTTGGTGTTCAGCCGGAATATCCGTGCTGAATATCAGCGGTGCCGCGTTTGTGAGGCAGGGCGCACTGTGCGTATGGCTGAAACCGATAACAAATTGCTCTCTTGGGATGCCGCTTTTTTTCTTCAGTCGAGTTGCGACCTCCTCGGTGAGTTCATCTGGCAAACCGCAATTTTCCACCGTGACCAGCACGGCGTCATCGATCGCCAACGCCTTCGCCCATATCCGCTGCGTCACACCTTCAGATTCAGTTCGTCTGCCACCGTACCCGCTAAGCCGTATCGGATAGTCGGGCGTGATGTCCACTTGTGCAACCCCAACGTTTGCAAATCCTCCATCCGCATGAGCCACCCCAATAAATAGACTATAGCCAATGAGAATCGTCAAGATAATCGCGAGAAACATAAAGATTCATCCTCTTTGTTTAGTTAGACTGGCTTGAAAATCGCTTGGAAATTATAACATAGTCCGATGAAATTCGCTAAATAACTATGAACCGATTCTTCAGAACATCTCACCTCGCCAATTGGAATTTTATGACACCAGTGCAGTTTTGGGCTTGACTTTAGTTTGGATTTTCTGGATAATTAGAATCAAATTTACAACAATTAAAGGAGATCAAAAGGCATGGCAAAAACTTACCGTGTTGGATTTGCTTCATTGGTTCACGACCACGTTTGGGGGGAGTTAAAACATTGGAAAAACCACCCGAACGTTGAGATTGTCGCAGCGGGCGATGTCAATAGCGAATTGCGCGACCAATTCAAGGCAGAGGCGGGTGTAGATAACTTGTACAACTCTTGGCAGGAAATGATCAACAACGAAGAGTTGGACATTGTGCAGGCGTGTGCCGAGAATAATGCTGGTGCAGACATCGTCGAAGCGGCTGCGGCAAAAGGGATACACGTTGTATCCGAGAAGCCGATGTCAGCCCGATTGTCACAGGCAGATAGGATGCTCGCTGCCGCTGAGAAGGCGGGAACACAGTTGATGATCAATTGGCCCACCGCCTGGAATCCAGCTATTCATACCCTCACGAAATTGGTCAGGGATGGCGCAATTGGGGACATATTTTACTTCAAATGGCGTTCGGCGCACAATGGACCGAAAGAATTGGGTTGCTCAAGGTATTTCTATGAATGGCTCTATGACGAGGAGAAGAACGGTGCCGGTGCCTTGATGGACTATTGCTGTTATTGCGCGGATATATGTGCCTACCTGCTCGGTTTGCCTCAACAGGTGACAGGCCTGCGTGGCACTTTCGTAAAGGATTACCCGGTTCCTGATGATAACGCGATCATCATTATGAAATATCCCAATGCCTTTGGTGTGACCGAAGCATCATGGACACAAAAAGTAGGCTACGTGACACCGAATCCTGTCGTCTATGGGACGGAGGGAGCGTTGATGGTTTCTGGCGGGAAGGTGCATCTCCACCAACCCGGGAAAGACTCACAGGAAATCGAGTCCGAACCGCTGCCGGAGGGACGCCGCAATGCGGCTGAATATTTCATCCACTGCCTTGAAACAGGAGAACCGATTGAGGGTTTGTGCAGCGCAGCAGTAAGCCGTGATGCACAAGAAATCCTTGAAGCAGGGCTGGTTTCGTCGAACACAGGCAAAGTCGTCGATTTGCCGATGGCATAAAGATTAAGAAGGAAAGATGAAACTTGATGTGTCGTCGATTTTGATTACCGAATCCCAGATCCAAGAGCGTATCCGCGAATTGGGCGCGCAGATTTCCAAAGATTATGAGGCAGGGAATCTGATGCTACTCTGTGTTCTCAAAGGTGCAATCGTCTTCTTTGCAGATTTAATTCGGTGCATATCCATTCCCCTTCGCTGTGAATTTATCCAGCTTGCGAGCTATAACGACGGCACAGAACCATCACAAATTCGGGCTATCCAAGGGCTGAGTGGAAATCTCAACCATGCAGATGTGCTGATTATCGAAGACATTGTTGATACAGGTCATACTTTGAACTTTCTTGTGGACTATGTTAAAAGGTTGAAACCTGAGAGCGTCAAAGTATGTAGTTTGCTCGATAAGCCATCGCGAAGGCAGGTTTCCGTAACAATTGACTACGTCGGATTTGAGATTCCGAACGCCTTCGTCGTCGGATACGGTTTGGATTACGCGCAACAGTACCGAAATCTGCCTTATATCGCGATCTTGAATCCAGTGTGACCCACCCGATTTTTTCATTGACACTCACTGACCTTCCTGATAACATTAGAGGTTACCAGTAGTCGGCAATCCCACGGTTTCTGTCATTCCTTATGCGCAGGAATAACACTTTGCAGACTACTGATTACGATTTTCAGTATCCAATCAAAAGGAGATTTTTGATGCGTAAAATTGTTACTGCTGGGTTAAGCATACTTTTGGTGACCTCATTGGCGTTCTTAGCAAGTGCTGAAATATCAGACAAAGCCCAATTAGGGCGTGAACTTTTCTACGATCCATCTTTCGGTGGGACGCTAGACCCTAAAAAGGTGAGCGGGCTTGCTTGTGCAACCTGCCATGCCGATTTCGACGAGGCGGCAAACCCTGATGGCAAGATTCGTGCGGGGCATAGTATTGTTGGTGTACCGCATCGTGGTTCAGCAAAAGGTGGCATGATCAAAGGCGAAATGTTCACTCGCGCGGCCGGTGGTGGTGGATTCTGCTATGAGCATTTTCTACAGAAAATTCCGGATGATAAAGTGAATCCAACGAATATTCCCGCGGAACAGGCTGAAGCTCTCATGGCCTATTTTGAGTATGTCTCTGGAGACAACAAGGGCCCGAAATTTGAGATGAAGATGCTTGACAAAGACGCCGCAAGTGCCGCCGCCGACAAAATTGTTGAGATGAAAGGCGATTCTAACAAAGGGTGGAGCCTGTTTAGCAGAACCTGCAATGATTGCCATCCCACCGCCATAAAGGCGGGAATTGGTACTCGGCTTGTTCGGCCAGGACGGCCGCCTGCTAACTTGCAAAAGCGGTTGCATAAAATTGCCAGGTACGCCCGTAGTGGTGGGTCTGTCATGCCATTCTTCGCAGAAGATCGGTTGTCAGATCAGAATCTAGCTGACATCCTTGCGTTTATCAGTGAATTGTACGGTGGTGGAAAATCATCTTCTCAGAAGAAGAAAACGCCATAGGGCAAGTGCAATACGTTGATTAGGTGAATTAGACGGTAAAAATGCTGAATAGAAATATTAGACGGCATTTTTGCTGTCTAATCAATAGTTATGTGTAGAAAAACGAAATGATAAATATAATAGAAAATCAACGCAATTGTGTTTATACCGCTAAATTGGGGTTATAAGAACAATTGTTTTTATACACTCGTTGGGCGTCATAATTAATGATTATATATTGGACTCGTTATGATTCAACAAAAAACATTTGATATATTAGACTCTGAGTTGAGGCGTAGTTATAATAAATATTTGAATTATTCATATGACGATAGA
>JADFGN010000271.1 GCA_022567695.1 Candidatus Poribacteria bacterium
AAATAATTGCTGCCGGACAGTATCATCTCCTGACCGAGACTGCAAGAAAGTTCGCGGCGGCAGTACAAGCCGCAAGGTAAAGGCTCAGGCGAGTGGTATTTGATTCCGCTCACTTCTCGATCAAAGAGTGACTCACCTTGCAAAGGTTCAAAACCTTCTGCATAAAAATGATTGATTAAAAATATGTGTTGTGATATAATCGGCGTGGTTGGTTTTTGAGCCTATGGAAGTCATTAAATTTAGACGAGTACGCTTTGAAGATTAGACCAAAATTTTTGCAACTTTTATTTTTTGGGATTATTATCGGGAATGTTGTCAGTTGTGATTCCTCCAAATCCCAAAAGAGCAGATATGAAACGCTCGTTTTTAACGTTGATGAGACGCTGCTCGAACCTGCAATTATGGATGCAGATCTCAATATCTCCATTGCCGCCCCAAAGAATTGGACAGCGATTGATGATTCTGTTCTTGCACAAGTCATTACGCAATCAAGTGACATGCTCATGCAAGGGCTCCAAATGGAACCGAGATGGATATTCTTGAATCATCCATCGCAAGCAATGTGTGTTGTTTCTCGGCTGAATGCGCTGGACATCACGCAAGGCGAAACCGTGCTGAAGGAATTAGAGGTTGCATACAGCACTCAATTTCCCAATGCGGTAATCCAGAGCACAATCTTTTTGAAGGAGGAGTTTCGTGTCCATCAACTCATGGTGAACTCCTCCCAGTTTGTCCTTATTAAGTTGTTATGTGATGCACCTGAAATTCTACCTTTTGAAGTGGACTATTTTATCCCGAAGAAGGTTTATGAGCAAGAACTTAGAGCTATTGAATCATCAATAGGTTCAATCCATTCCGTAACTTCTCAACCATAAGTCAAGGAGGATTTTCATGTTGAAGAAAGTGACTTCAGCGGTATTAATCGTCAGTATTCTGTTTGTCATCGGCTGTGCGACTCATATCCACAAAGTGGGTAATGGTGCACAAGGTAATGAAGTGATTACGCAACGTCAGTGGTATGTCCTCTGGGGATTAGTGCCAATAAATGATGTGGATAGTCACACTATAGCGGGTGGTGCAACTGATTATGAAGTCAAGACCGAGATGAATTTCGTGGATGTTGTTATCTCGATCTTCACTGGTCTCATTACTGTTTACCCGCGTTCAGTGACGGTTACAAAATAGGAATCGAATTCAAGAGATCGATTGATGAGAAGCCCTTGTGTGGTTTGCTTTCATACAAGGGCTTTTTTGTTTGACGAACAGAGGGCTGATGTGAGATAATTTTAGGTTGGTTTCGCATCGACATGCTCATTAAAATTGGAATTATCAGAGTTTGGAGGGATAATAGTCATGGCAATGGAAACAATCACACTTGCAGATTTCATGGCAGGAGATTATGAGGCTTACGAATATGTCAAAGGAGAATTAGTTCCAATGCCTCCACCAACAATAGAACACGGGGAAATTACTGTAAACATAGGTGCATTACTTCGCCAACATATTCGAGAATATCAGTTGGGCTCTTGTTCAACCGAGACCACATTTCCGATTGGAAAAAGCGGCAGAAAACCGGACGTTGCGTTTCTGTCAAAAGAACGTGTTCCCGAAAACAAACGCCAAGCCAGCCCCGTGCCGCCCGACCTCGCCGTCGAAATTGTCTCTCCAAGCGACATATCTTATGATGTAGAGGAAAAAGCCCTTGAATATCTGGAGGCCGGAACTCGGATGGTCTGGGTTATCCATCCCGTTACTAAGGCAGTCACAATTTATCGAACTCCTACTGACATAAAGATTCTCACAATCAATGACACGCTGACAGGGGAAGATGTCGTCGAGGGATTTCAGTGTGCCGTTGCCGAGATTTTTGAATAAATTAAAATATACGAAACGGAGGATTACATAAATGGCAATTAAAGTTGGAATTAACGGTTTTGGTCGAATTGGTCGCAATGCGTTCAGAGCAGCTTTGAAAAATTCGGAACTCGATCTCGATTTTGTTGCAGTCAACGATCTGACCGACCCGCAAACACTTGCACATCTACTCAAGTACGATTCGGTACACGGCATATTGCCCGACGAAATCGGATGGACAGAAAAGGGGCTCGTCGTCAACGGAAAAGAGATTAGCGTCCTTGCCGAACGCGATCCGGCGAATCTGCCGTGGAGCGATCTCGGGGTCGATGTTGTCATCGAATCGACTGGATTTTTCACAGCGCGAGAGGATGCCGAAAAGCATATCACTTCAGGCGGTGCGAAAAAAGTGATCATTTCTGCCCCTGCCAAAGGCGACGATATCACGATCGTGCTTGGGGTTAATGACGACAAATACGATAAAGAAAAACATAACATTATTTCCAATGCTTCCTGTACAACGAATTGCCTTGCTCCAATTGCCAAAGTTCTGATGGACAATTTTGGTATTCGTAGTGGATTGATGACCACCGTTCATGCCTACACAGGGGATCAGAGGGTTCATGATTTTCCAAACAAGGATATGCGAAAGGCACGTGCCGCTACGCTTTCGATGATTCCAACGACAACAGGTGCTGCTGTTGCATTAGGGCGTGTGCTTCCTGAGTTGGAGGGGAAACTGGACGGTATGGCGATTCGTGTTCCAACGGCAAACGTCTCCGTTGTCGATTTGACCGTCAATTTGGAAAAGAGTCCCGACGTAGAAGATATTAATGCTGCCATGAAAGATGCCGCAGAGAATAAATTAAAAGGAATTCTCGGATATTCCGAACTTCCATTGGTGTCCATCGACTTCAACGATGATACACGTTCCTCGATTTTTGACGCACCGTTCACGAAAGTCATTGAAGGTGGATTGGTGAAAGTTCTCTCTTGGTATGACAATGAATGGGGATACTCAAACCGCCTCGTTGAGTTGACGGCGCGAGTGCTCTAGGCTCTGTTGACCAACTAAATACGGCGCGGCAGAGAGCTCCTTGCCCTCCCGATTCAGGTTGAGGACGTAGGGGAAGCGGAGGCTTAAGCCGAACCTTCCTGTTCCACGTTTTCCGCAAGTTTGTCAACTCACTGTAGGTTATCCTAGCAAATAACAATTTCAGTTGTGGGAGCGGAATCCTTTCCGCGAAGTTCGTCGAAAGGATTCAACCCATACGAGTAAATTCTGAAGCTCTTAGTATTCACCCCTCAAAGGAATCTCAAAATGGCAATCGCAAAAGCCCAGCCGACCGCTTTTGATGAGGACGCAGTTCAACATAAATTGGAAAAACTTGCTGAACAAATTCTTGCACTGACGCCAGAGGAGCTAGAGACGCTTGAAATTATGCTTAATCCGGAGTTGATGGAGGAACTTCTCAGGCGTAGCAGAGAAGCGCGTGAGCATCCAGAAGAGTTGCTCACTCACGAGGAAGTTTTTGGGAGGTCTCTCGAAGATGCACGGCGTGAGATACAAAAGAGCAGCACTACGGACATTCGTAGGTTGTCGCGGAGCGTTCAGTTAAAAATTGAGGAAACCATCGTCAAGATTTCGGAAGCCCCACATGCTTCAGGTAAAAAGTTACAAGGATCGCTTAGGCATTTGCGTTCTGCACGGTTAAACCACCGAGCACACTTATCTCATTGCTTATGAAATCCTTGAGGACATCGTTGTCGTTGAAATCGTTATGGTTGGAAAACGTGAGGGCTTTTATCGAAAACTTGAACGTCGGCTCAGAGGAAGGAGTTGATTCAATTCCCATCATTGATTCATCTATTCTCAGTACTTAACTTCTGAGCTCCAAACGAAAAAGGACATTTTGGGCAATATGAGAACACCGATTGTTGCCGGTAATTGGAAACTTAACAAAACCATTAGTGAAGCTGTAGAACTCGTGACTGCGCTACGAGATCTAGTTGCCAACGTCACTGATGTTGAAATCGTTGTTGCTCCAACTTTCACAGCACTCTCCGCTGTCGCAAGAGCACTACAAGGGAGTAACATTCGCCTTTCAGCGCAGAATATATTCTGGGAAGATAGCGGGGCGTTCACAGGTGAAATTTCGCCCGTAATGCTTAAGGATGTCGGTTGTGACTACGTGATTATTGGTCACTCGGAACGCCGACAGTATTTCGGCGAAACGAATGAAAGCGTCAATCGCAAAGTTAAGGCTGCACTCACACACGGGTTGAAACCGATAATCTGTGTTGGCGAAAGACTCGAAGACCGCGAAGCCGGTAAAACTAAATCTGTTGTTGAAAACCACGTCATCAACGGAATCGACGGGCTATCGGCAGAACAACTCCTGTCTACCGTGATTGCGTATGAACCGGTCTGGGCAATCGGAACAGGGATAACCGCAACTCCTAATGAAGCCCAAGAAGTCCATGCTTTCATAAGGTCACTGTTGTTGAGAAACTATTCAGCCGATGTCACCGAACAGATCCGTATTCAGTGCGGTGGCAGTGTTAAACCGGACAATGCTGTCGAGCTACTGACTCAAGCGGATATAGATGGTGCCTTAGTTGGCGGGGCCAGTCTGGAAGCTGAATCGTTTGCACAGATTGTGAAAGCGGGAAGCGGTTAAGAATAAAAATCGGGAGCCCGAATTTCGACAGACTAGGATTTACTACCCTATCTGTTCCTTAGGAATTGCGCGTAGATTCCCCTACATTATAGAATCGCAATTCCTTAACAAGTTGAGGCTGCCGTATTGTTGTGATGTTGGAAATTTTATTAAAATTAAGCCCTATAGGGTAATATGTCTATAGCGAGGGATTATCATGGGAATTCTTGTTGCTGCAGTTATTGTCTTCTTTGTACCTGCATGTATTATATTGGTACTCACCATTTTGCTGCAAGATAGTAAAGGTGGCGGACTCTCAAGCGCATTTGGTGCCTCTGAAGTGCAATCTATTCTCGGCGGGAGAGGTGCCGCAACCTTTCTCACCAAGTTGACGACATGGGTTGCTATTGCATTCATTGTGATGTCGCTCTTTCTCATGCGTTTTTATGGTGACGTAAAAACTGGCGAATTAACACCGATAGAAACGCAAGCTACGCAATTGTTTCTTGATGAGGAAAGCAAAGAAGTTGCAACGGAGGGAGAAGCAACCGAAGGCACAGAGAAAGACACAACTGAAGGTGAAGCATCTGAATCAACTGACGACGCAAATGATTCAGAAGATGTTGGAAAGTAACTCTCCCCTTTTGAATGTTCAGACTTCCGAAGTCTTATGGAATTACCAAATTATTTCAATCTTTATCAGGCTTTGGAAGTCTAATAACATCTATGCATTCTCAAACCCAAGAATGTACATATGTCCGATCACGCTATTCCTCAATATACCTGGGTTGTCCATCCACTACGCAGTAGTTGGAAGCGATCGATTCTCCTGTCCGTTTTTCTTTCCCTTTTTTTCCTTGGTATTTATTGGAGCTTTCAGTCTGTACCCGTTATGTTGCTTTCAGCGTTTTTTTTAGTCGGTTCTTTGTACCGTTATTTTTTGCCCTTCCGATACGAGTTTCATGAGGATGGGCTCGTTGTCACCTCGCTCTTTTATCGAATGACAAAATCCTGGTCTACTTTCCGAAGTTTTTACGTTGACAGAAACGGTGTTCTCCTCAGCCCCTTTTCCAAGCCCTCTCGGCTTGAGAATTTCCGTGGCATCTATGTGCGCTTTGGATCCAACCGAGAGGAAGTGGTGGCGTATATTGAACGAAAAATCTCCTCCTCTTCGCAGGAGTGACGATGATTGGAGAGAATTATGAGCGAAGCAGTCATCAGTTCGCAAAACTTAAGAGACACAGTTATTGAAGCCGTTCAATCCCAAGAGGTCACGGATATTCATACCCATCTGTTTACCCCTCCTTTCGGAGACCTCCTTTTGTGGGGGGTTGATGAATTGATCACCTACCATTACCTAATCGCCGAGACATTCCGCAAAACAGAGGTCTCTTACGAAAAATTTTGGAGGATGAGCAAAACGGAACAGGCAGATCTTATTTGGCAAACCCTCTTCATTGAGAACTCGCCAATCAGTGAGGCATGTCGGGGTATCGTGACGACGCTGAACGAATTGGGTTTAGATGTGGCATCCCGCAATCTTCAGAGCTATCGTGATTACTTTGCCAGCATGAAGGTTGAGGACTACATTGATCTGGTTTTTAATCTGGCAAAGGTCAAGGAGGTTGTCATGACCAATGACCCCTTCGATTCAGCAGAGCGTCCAGTCTGGCTGTCGGAGGTGAGCGGCGATCCGCGGTTCCAGAGTGCGTTACGAATCGATCCCCTCCTCAACGCGTATCATGAAGCCGCTTGCGATCAGCTTTCGGCGTTTGGTTACGATGTTGACCGTTCACTTTCAGAGAGGGCGTTGGGCGAGATTCGTCGCTTTCTTGGGGATTGGATAAAGCGGATGAAGCCCAAGTATATGGCGGTTTCGTTGCCGCCGGACTTCCAATTTCCTGAAGCGTCAGCGAGAGGCAAAATCATCGAAGCGTGCATCCTTCCAGTTTCGCGGGAATTTAACGTTCCTTTCGCCTTGATGATTGGGGTCAAACGGGCAGTCAATCCACATCTACAACTCGCCGGAGATGGGATGGGAAAAGCGGATCTGACCTGCTTGGAGAATCTGCTCCGCGAAAATCAGGACAACAAATTCTTGGTCACACTCCTTTCGCGAGAGAATCAACATGAACTGTGCGTGCTCGGAAGGAAGTTCAAGAACTTGATGATTTTCGGATGCTGGTGGTTCATGAACAATCCGAGCATCATCGAGGAAATCACCCGTGAACGGATCGAACTCCTCGGACTCAGCGTTATCCCACAACATTCGGATGCCCGCATCCTCGATCAGCTTATCTACAAGTGGAAGCATTCGCGGCAGCTTATTGGGAACGTGTTGGCCGAAAAGTATCAAGACCTTTTAGACTCTGGCTGGATTGCAACGAAAGCAGAGATTCAGCGCGATGTTGCTGCGCTATTCGGTGGGAATTTCTACCGATTCATAGAATAAAGCGAACTGCAGCTACTGACTTAGAAAATGGAGGAATCAATTATGGCATTTAATATCAAAAAACGTGGAAAGTTGACCTATTATTATAACGGCGACAATCCGGTATTGTCAGCACTGGTTACAGAGGAATTGTCAGATGGTGATTTGAAGATCTACTTTTCGGGACTGACAGGTGGCTACTCAGCAAAGGGCGTGTTAAATTTGGATGAGCTAGTCACGATGGAACCGGAGCAGGAAATTCCACTGGTGTTCAAAAGTTGGGAGGCATGGCTTCAGGACGCGGGAATCTGTGCCTCCCTGAGAGACGTAGATTTCATCGAGGTTCACGCTTTCGGATGCCAGCCCAAATCCCCAAATCCGCTGGTCGATCCAGTTGGCTACGCAAAGGAGCAGGAACGGTTGCGCAAGGCTTACGCTGAAGGCTATCGAAATTTCTTCCGCGACTACCTACCGGACAATGGAGTTCCCGCCCGATTTACGGTTCACCTTGTCGATGTACCCGACACAGCGGCTTCGTATGAATTCTACTCAACGGCACTTTACCAAAAATCGTTGCAAAAAAAATAAAGAAGAGATGAATCGTCGGGCTAAGCCAGATACTAAATTGAGTCAGCGTATTCCTAATTTTCACGATTTGATGGGCGGTTGGTCGCCTTTCACACTTTTTTGCTATGAGGACAATTATGACTATGATTAACACGCCAGCTCTCAGCGATCAACAAATAGCTGACTACCATGACAACGGCTATCTGATTGTTCGCAATGTATTGTCTCGTCACGAAGCTATTGAACTTCGTCGCATCGTCCAGCAACAAGCGCAGTGCAATTCGTACCCGCCTTCGCTGAAGTATCCTCAGCCAGGGAAGTACACAATCAGCGGCAATAAGATGGCCGAGCCGGGGCTAGCTCCCATTGTCGAACATCCGGCAGTTGTTGATGCTGTTGAGTGCTTGCTAGGTCAGCGAGCTTATCTAACTGCCTTCGTCGGGTATCTACGGACACCGGGCGATAGCGGATCTGGCGCGCACTGTGACTACAAACGTTGGCGGCCGGTCGGTTCATCCATGAACTGGTTGTTCGCAATCATCCCACTGACCGATTTCGATTCGGAGTACGGCCCGTTTCTGGTATCCCCCCAATCTCATAAGCTGACTCGCGTAATCGACGAGAAGGCGCATATCCGGGATGTAACCCGTCCCGATGCCACCCAACTGGCTCCCTTTATCGATCCTGAACTCAAGGCAGGTGACTTACTGCTTGCCAACGGGCATACCTGGCATAAAGCACCAGCTGGCACCACCACGGAAGACCGTTGCGGCATTTTCAATAAATATTGTGCGGTCAACGCACCCCCCGCCGCAGGCTACTATCCGTACAATCACGCCGCCCTCAACGCATTAAGCGACGCTGGCAAACGCGTCATCCCTGTCTGTTTTGACAAGCCCATCACGACGACACGCTTGCTTATCGAGTGCCCATCCGGCGAGGAGTCGAAATTCCTGCTTCTACAAGACGATGAAAATGACCGTTGGGAGTTGCCTGGTGGAGAGGGCTGGGAAGAAAAGGAACTGGTTGGCTGGGACGTCGGCTCACGGATCGGTTCTCTGCAAGCACTCATTCAAACACAGCTCGGCATAGACATTCCATGGATGTCTTATATTGCGGATGTTGAAAAGGAAAACGGTATCTGCCGCGTTTATGGTTACTCAGACAAGTGCCGTTCTTTTGATGCGTTAGCAAAGGGTGGCGTTCATTGCGACTGGTTCACCAAAGACCAGCTGCAAAATATGTTTGGTGATGGTCACTATATCTGTCGTGCTATTCACACATGGCAACGAGATGATATCATTCGGGGCAAAGGCAAAGCGTGCAACCAAAGTAAACATCAATTCGACTAAGAACTTATGACACCACTTCACATAACGACGCCTATTTGGGCATCAAAGCCTCTGAGTGTTGCATTGGGTACTTCGGTTTTGCTGAAGATGGAAGCCCTTCAACCGGTTGGATCTTTCAAAATCCGCGGAATGGGGCGTGCGTGCCAAGCCAGTTGCCAGGCCGGGGCAACCCATCTTATCTGCTCGTCTGGGGGAAATGCAGGATATGCGGTTGCCTATGCGGGGCGCAAGCTGAGTGTTGATGTCACAATCGTCGTTCCGAAGACAACGTCCGATTGGATGCGTCAGATTATCAGCCGGGAAAGAGCTGTGGTCATCGAGCATGGAGAGTCATGGGATGACGCGCATGTTTATGCCTCTGAGTTAGCAAGAGAAGATGGGGTTGCCTACATCCACCCGTTTGATGATTCACGGGTCTGGCGCGGGCATGCATCGATCATCGAGGAGGTTTATCGTACCGGTCCCAAGCCGGGGGCCATCGTCGTTTCAGTCGGTGGTGGCGGCCTTCTCTGCGGCCTTCTGGAGGGGCTTCACCGTGTGAGGTGGACCGATGTTCCAGTTATCGCGGTAGAAACTGAAGGCGCTGCGTCCTTCGCGGCTTCTGTGGCGTCGGGGCGTCTCATCACTCTTGACACGATCGAGTCTATCGCAACGACCCTCGGCGCTCGAACCGTCACTTCTGAGACACTGGCATGGACCTCGCGACATTCGATTACGCCCTGGATAGTGTCAGACCGTGCTGCCATTCGTGCTTGTTTGCACTTCGCAGACGACCATCGAATTCTCGTGGAACCGGCCTGCGGCGCAGCGCTTTCGACGGTCTACGATAAAGCAAGTCCACTAGATGAGCGGGAACCTGTCCTGGTGATTGTTTGTGGCGGTGCAGGTGTCAGCCTTGCGCTCCTGAGAGAGTGGGACAGCCAAGTGTTGAACTGAAGGTCACGCGCAAAGCTAACTATCCAAGCGGGGTCAACCCGGCCGCTGGCGCACAAGGAAACC
>JADFGN010000272.1 GCA_022567695.1 Candidatus Poribacteria bacterium
TTGTGACAAGCTCGCCTTCACGAAGCATCCACGAGTGTCTGATCGATTTGAGCAACGGGTTAAGACAGAGGAGGAAAAAGAGCAGGAGAAACATTGCCCCGATTGGGAAATGATTCCCTGCAAGGAAGGTCCCTTCGATGAAAAAGTCGTTGTAAGGCACAACAACGCAAAATAGTATCACGCACGCGAGTCCGATGAGGACCGCACGAAAAGTGACGCCTTGCTGGTGATTTAGCTGGATTTTCCTTTGCATAAAGGTGCTGTGCTCCAGGGCCTTAATTATTTAGACACCCCGCCATACACATCAGGTCTCTGGCAAAGCGAAATACTCCAATCCTTTTCAGGATAATCCGTGGAACTTATCGATGCCAGCCCTGTGAAGGTAGTGAAGAATATGTTAAAATGACTCCTCGACGAGAGACGAGATCGACACTTCATGACCTTTCCCATCTACTTCACTTCTTCCACTCTTTAGGCGGATTAACAGTTATCTCTCGGCCAACACCGTGCTGATAGAATTCGCGTCGCTTTGGTTTCCAATCTACATAAGCGATGGTAAGAAAAGTGTAATAGGCCCCAGTTTGCTCTTTGAACTCGTCTTTTGAATACAATTCTGTATTTTCTTCTATAAATACGCGATGGTTGTTTTCCACATATTCAGATTCTTTCTGACCCACAACCTCAATCCTTAAAAAGACATCAAGAACGGTTTGTGTCATCTTCTGCGCGACCTGCACGAATCCAAACTCAAGCCTTGCATACCTATTATAGATCTGAAATTGTTGAGGCTTGTCACTTATAGGCATAATCGCGGAGGCTACTATATTAAGTTCTAAACCTGGATTGTTTTCCCGTAATTTTTTTAGAAAATCGTCGTCTGACTGTACATCGAACTCCTTAGGAATATTGATAGATGCAACTCCTACAATGCTAGACGAAACAAACCTGGTTATAAGATAGTATTCTTTCTGGCTAGCTTGTGTGATTCCAAAAAGCAGGTACAGAAAATAGATGAGAATTGCTGCGGACAAGCATACTAGAATCTTTTTCATTATAGAACTTCTCTCTTCGTTTAGAAGCATATCAATGGCTTAAAACAAGATCGTATTGAATCTCACAATGCTCAATTTCCAGTTTTGCCGACTTCCCCTCGGCGCGGATGCCATACCAATCTCCCGACTGAGATTTTCGCGGTTTAGGGGTCAGCTTTGGATTATGCGAGTCCGACGTCAGGTAGATTTTTCGCTTCAATGTACCTTTCGCAACAAGCGTTCCACGAACGATGAGTTCACAACGTGCTGTATCTACGCCACCACGGAAGTGATCGCGTGTTGAGAACTTTACCGTCGTCCCGGGTTCAATGATCAGGGTCGCACCTTCGTCGATAATGACATCACCAATGAGGCGAACATGCCCTTCCCATCGCTCGGTGCCGCGAATAAGAATCGCTTTCTCTTGATGCGCAAACTCGGTCTGAATCGCTTCCACCCAACTTCCCTCCGTACCAACATCCCAGCGGTTCTTTTCGACGAGTTCCCGTCCCGGCTTTTTACTTTTTGATTTACAATCGTGCCACCACCAAAACCAGATTCCATCGGGTGGGGCTTCCCAGCGTGGACGTGTTCCATAGGTGCCGCGATCGACCCAACCCGGTTTCAGCGCATAACTGACCTGCTGGTGCATGTTAATGTGACTCGGCTGCAACGGCCCCTTTGGATTCCAGTCATACGCCTGCAAAACGACCTCAATTTTTGCGTTAGAATTGCCGGCGGCTCGCGCGTGTTCGCGCATCGATCTAACCGCATGATGAATCTGCTCATACTGCCCCTCCTCGACATAAGTTGGAGGTACGCGCCCCCAAATATAAGCATCAGGGCTAATCATGATGACATCTGCCTTTTTCAAAAATGGGGTTATTTTTTCCTGAGAATCATAGGGAGAGATGTCGATGTAAATCGGAAGTGGTTTTAATTTTTCCTCTGCTTCTGCCAATTGAATCGTCTTCACAACCGATTGGTAATGCGCTGGACGGTAACGTTTTCCAGTCGGTTCTTCGGCGGTGTACCAGCCACCAATTGTTCCGGGACAATGCTGTGCTTCAAACGATCGGATTGCGCTCACGAATGTTCTGAGAGCTTCATCATGCCTCTCCGATGGAAACATGCCGTACATTTCCCCGATGAGTACCTTTAAGCCGCCTTCAGTCTGCCGATAGGCTTCCATCATATAAGTTGTGTAGAAGAAGATCTTCCATCCGAGCGATGCACCGTAATCACGTTTCCACTGTTGCAGCCGTTTCGCTTGGACGGGATTTTTCTCCAGCCAATCCGCCAATCCAAACCAGAACCGACCACCGTTTTCGTCACGGCTCCTTTCATCTCTGAAGTAGTGCGTGACGAAACGACAACCGACCCCATATACCTCCGCGAGGTCATCTCTCACATCTTGATAACCTAACGCTTCATCGACAGAAAAGTAGACGTTGAACATCCCGAAGCCATTCACTTCAGCAAATGCGAGAGTTGAGAACACAAAAAATAAGCAAGCAAGTGAAATATAATCGCATCGGATTTTCATACACGATTTGAAGCGAAAGTTCGCCGGGAGCCTCACCCTCCCATCTGAACGGTTAAAATAAGACTCTCAATTCAGCCAAAACGTACATTTCGTGAGAGCCGTGTTCACCGAAGTGGTTGCGAAATTTAATTGATTTAAGAGTGAAAAAATGATAACATAGCTAACATTGGTCGATGGCGTTGACAATATCGAAGTGCAAACACCGGTGTTAAAGACAACCGGGTTTTGCGAGTATAATCCAAACCAAACGCTTAACTAAATTTCTCTATTAAAGTCTATATTTCAAACCACAGAGCCCAGATGATTACTGATTTCTTGTGGGGGCTTATTCCCGAAAATTAGTTAAAATGATTTCACAAAAGACGAATCATTGAAACTCTCGAAAGGAGAAATTGATGAGATGCAAATGGTTCTGCATAGTCATTCTCGCAATCTTCGCAGTTGGTTTTATAGCCTGCGGTGATTCCGACGATGAGGCTGAAACTTCACCCGCCAAAACGACAACCACTTCGACAACAGAAACAACTGAACCCGTTGTTGAGGAGGCTGTTGAAGATATACCAGATGTTAATTTCGGAGCAGAGAGAGCAGCGATTACTGCATTTCTGGTTTCCTACGATGCTGCCGTCAATGCAGGCAAGCGATCAACGAAGCCCGACGAACTCATGGCACACTGGGTTGATCGACCCGGTGTCTTCTTCGCGCACAGCTTATTTGGTGCTGCTATCAACAGCAAATCGTATAAGAAGATTTGGACCACGTGGGCCGGACTCTTTAAACGTCAGCTCCATCGCGCTCATCAAATAACCGCCGAGGATATAGGAATTGATGCGCGTGGTGAGAAAGCCACGATAACCGGTCGGCTTCAACTTCTGAACCAACCCATCCCCATTGCTCTTGGGCTTGAGAAAGACGCTGAAGGCATGTGGAAAATCTGGGCGGCTGATTATGGTGACCAAGGGCTCATCAAGAAGATCAAAACGCTGCAATAAGACATCTATTAAGTCAATCTGGAGCCGCTCTCGGTGCCTTTTTATTTGCGTAAATCATCTCTATCCTTCCGTATTTTTCGGAGTTGTTTTTCCACCGATGGGTCAATTGGCTTCTCAAAGGCCAAGGCTGAGAAAGTGCCTAAAATTATTGAATTTTTGGGCATTGAAAAACAGTTTTAGCATGTTCTACAGTTCGCCCCGCTACGCGGGATTCAAGGCAACTTGATATGCGAAGTTTGGGGAAAGCTATTCTGAATCTCAGTCTTGGCCTTTATGAATCACTCCCCCTTTTTCATGCTGATTTTCTGAAATGCTTGTGTGAAACGAATCGGCGCAAAGGCTTTTTCCTTCTGAGCCAATTCACGAAACCGCCCATCGAGCGCAATGGCCCTTCTCAGCTTTTCCAATGCCTCCGTCTTCTGCCTATTTTTCATGTAAGCCACGCTCGCATGATACCAGTATTCACCATTGATGGAATCTAACGCAATCGCCTGTTCGATTGCTGTAGTCGATTCAGCGTAGCGTCCCTGCTTGTAAAAAGTCCACCCTAAGGTGTCGTAGATATGCGCGGCGTTGGGTTTGAGTTTAATTGCTTTCCTCGCAAGGATTTCCGCTTCATCGAGATTGCTGTCGAATTTATCCGCATATATCCATGCCAAGGTGTTGTGAGATTCGGCAAAATTTGGACTTTCTTGAATAGATTGTTTGAGGGCTTCAATCGCCTCATCTAGCTTGCCCGCCATGCTCAGTTGTCTTCCCCTTTCCCAGAGTCGATAAGCTTTAAGCGTGTATTTCCCCGATTTCATATCCCGCGCTCCCTCAAGGTATTGCTGGGCTTCCGGGCTTGGGCGTATCTGAAGGGCAGCCTGATATTCCTGAATCGACTCGTCATATTGCCCCAGATTGAAATACGCCCATCCCAAACTTTCGTGCGCTTGAGCGTAGCGCGGGCTTGTCCTAGTGGCCTCCTTCCATCGCTGAACCGCAGTTTCGATATCGCCAGTATTGAGTGAGTCGAGCCCCGACTTCCACAATCGGTACGCTTCCATTGAGTACCTTCCCGCTTTTACTTCTTGCACGGTTCTGATGCTTGATTGAACGATAACTAAGTTTGGATCTTTTTGAAGCGCGTCTTGATACGCTGCGATTGCGTCATCGAACCGCTCCATTTCAAAAAATGCATTCCCCATGTTTGCATAGGCATGTACAAAAGCGGGGTCGATTTGGAGCGCACGTTGATAGGCGACAACGGCTTGATCGAGTTGCGCTAGCCGCTGATATGCATTGCCGAGGTTGTAGAAAATCTGCGGGTTATCCAGATCTAACTGACCCGCTTTCGTATAAAATTCGATCGCCGCGCTGTATCGTCTTTGGTTGAAATAAACCTCTGCTAGACTCAGGTGTGCTTGCGTATAGTTGGGGCTATTGGCAATCGCCTTTTTCCATTCCGCAATCGCTGTATCGATTTTCCCGCCCGCCACGAAATCTCGTCCACGCCGATATCCACGGTAGGCTTTCAGAGAGTATTTCCCCGCCTTGAGGTCTTGCGCAACGGATAAATTGACTTGCAGTTGGGCGTGTTCTGGGCTGATTTTCAGTGCGGATTGATATACCGTGATTGCCTCGTCGAAACGCCCGAGTTCATCGTAAGCCATACCAAGATTGTTGAGGGCTTCGAGGTTATTCGGCTGAATCTCAAGTGCGTTTTCGTATGCCTCCACAGCACGGCTTGCCTCCCCTTTTTTATAGTATGCCATGCCGAGTTTTACCCGTGCGTCTGCATCACGCGGAAGCCGTTTCAGCGTCTGCTGAAATGCAGCGATTGCTCGATCAAACTTTGCCTTCCGATAGTAGGATAGCCCCAAGTGGTAATGCGCGTCAGCAAAATCCGGTTCGTTGGCGACAACGCGCCTAAACACCTCGATTGCCTCGTCGATATTGTCGGCGTTGAAAAGTTCAACACCTTGGGCGAAAAGTTGGGTTGCATCTTGAGCGATGACACTGACTGTTACGCAGATTTGCAGAGCCAATGCCAACATGGTAAGCAATGTCCGAGAACTTCTGTTCGCATACTTATGTTTCATTTAGCTCTCCTGCACGACATTCAGCCCATCCACCGAGCTGGCTTCTGAGAGTTGTTATTAACCTTTGGCCCTAGTTCCTAAAAAATCTGTATCACACGCAGGTTCAAAAACTAGCACCATTGTTTCTTAGATTTTAAGGGATTCCTCTCCGCTTGTCAAGTGCCGAGTTAAGATTTGACGATCTGATAAACATTGTGGTAACCTTTATGAACTGAAGCGAGATGTCGATTAAAGAGGCGAAAACAATGGTAGGCTATCGAACATTCCGGGTTGCTCTGATGTTGGCACTTTTCTGTTGCCTGACTCCTGCCTTTGGCTTCAAATACCAACGCTCGCGGTGGGAGCTTGAAGACCTGCCGATTCCGTGCTATCTCAACACCGCTTCTGTGCCCGAAGATCTCGCTGTCGTTGATGTCGAACAGGCGGTCATTCGGAGCATGGACGCATGGAATACGGCGGCAGGACTACGGATCTTCTCCTACGCAGGACGGGTCGAATTGGAGGCGGCTCTCGCCGATGATGGGTGGAACGCGATTTCCTTCGTCTCAACCGATTGGCTTGCGCTGACAGCGAGACTGCCCGCCAACCGTTCGACCATCGGAACCACCTGCACCTGGGGCACCAAAGACCCCATCGGCGGCCCTCCGCGACACGGTTTCACAAAGCAAGATTTCCTGCGAGCGTTCGACATTGCCCTCAACGCGGAAACCTATCGCTGGATGGTCGGAGCGAAACCAAATCAGCTTGACATTCAATCGGCGATAACGCATGAGCTTGGACACGTGCTGTCGCTAGGGCATCCCGACGATGACCCACGCCAAGCCGATGCTCCCACGATGGTAGAACGGATGTTTCCCAACGACACCAAACTCCGTAGCCTAGAAGCGGATGACATCGCTGGTGTGCAATCCATTTACCGCAAAGTCTCAGGAGTTTTACGTGAGGACGCTTATTGGGAAAACATGGTCTGGATCGATGGAGATTTCATCGTGCCGCACGGCGTCAGTCTGAGAGTGAGCCACGCAACACCTCAGACCATCGTTCATTTTTCACCCGGCGCGAAGCTGATTGTTGAAGGTGGATTAACCGTTGATTCCCCTTCATTCAATCGAGTGCGCTTCACAGGCAACGTGGAAATTCGTACAAATGATCTGGCGTGTCAAATTTCCGATTGCACTTTTGAAGGCTTTCAAGTGGCTTTAACTCTGACAGATGCAGCCGATGTCTCTGTGACCAATTGTCACTTCCTTGAGAATCCAATCGGAATTGAGGTAAACCAAGGGCAACAGATCTCCGTCACGGATTGTATGTTTAATCAGTCCGGGACAGGGATTTCCTTGACAGATGCTACTGATGTCTCTGTTGAGAATTGTGAATTCGTCCAAAACCAAATCGCGGTTCGGGCTGTCAATGGAGCACGGGTTGAAATTGGGGGGCGGTTCCACAAGAACAACGTTGGTATGGTGTTTAGAAAAAGCCGAGAGGTGAAGATTGCCGAGAGTATCTTGGAACAGAACGATGTGGGTATACGTCTCATGGATACAGACGCTCAGATGCGCTCCTCTGAATTCACAAAAAACGGCATCGGAGTTGAGATTCACGGCAATCAGCCGATTCGGATTCGCGAAAGCAGCATTATCGAAAACCAGATTGGGATTCGTGTTGTGAGCGGCACGGTCGATTTGGGACAATGGCCAGACCATCCTGGGGGCAACAACCTGTTCGATAACACCGTGTGGAATATTAAGTTGGAGAACCCCCTGCCAGCACCGATCTTCGCCCAGGGCAACTACTGGGGTGACCTTGAGTTAGCGGAGATAGACCGCACCATTCGAGATGACGACGAAGATGCGAATCTGCCAACTGTTCAATTTGAACCGACGTTGAATGAGCTTCAGTTGGTTCAGGCGGGGTGGCGTGTGGAATTTGTTGGGATTCAGGATTTCCGATATAGCTATCCGGAGGGCGATCGGCGAAAAGACAGCTTCCCGGCTTGTCGATATTTACTGTACGATGCCTCCTTTCGGGTGACACAACTCGACTCACGGACATCGGGGTTCGCCCTTCAGCCTTTACTATCCCCGGATGCAACGCACAATATCAATACAGCGTTTCAACTCGGTGGGCCTCCTGCAAATTACCGAACAATAGATGTACAAAAGACCAAAGCGTTTCAGCGGACATTTCTTTTTCCGCCCCCCGAAGAATTAGATATTGAAGATTCAAGCCGGGCATTTTACTTTTGGGCACGGCTTCTTTTTGACGATGGAAAAGCACCACTCACTATCCCCGGCAAGTGGCTGACGATTACTGAAGAGTTACCGGATCTTTTCGGCATCATTGATGAAAATCCGAGCGCTGCGCGACCTGGTGAACAGATTACGATACGCTACTCAACCAAGAACACCGGCAGACCTAGTGAAGCGAAACAAACGGTGCAATTCTATCTGTCGAAATGGGATGAACGGTTTTACGGTATTGAGTCAGATTATTGGTTAGTCCCAAAGATTCAACTTCCCGCATTTGAGGGACAATGGACGTCACAACTGACGGTTCCTCTGGAGGTGGCTGTGGGGGTTTATCACCTTTGGATATGGGTAGACGTAGACAACACGGTAACAGAGTGCAGTGGTAGAAACAATCGTTTGCCGAGTGTGAACCTGATTGAAATTGGTGCAGCAGATGTAAAAGACCCACAATCCGTGCAACTGCGTAGCAAACGCCCCGTTGTTTTGGGAAAATTGAAAACCGAACTCTTTCAGAATTATCCCAATCCGTTCAATCCCGAAACGTGGATTCCCTATCAACTGGCTCATCAGACGCCAGTTCAGATTGTCATCTACGACGTTGAAGGACGGTTAGTTCGGCGACTCAATCTAGGAGCGCAGTTTGCCGGGCGATATTTCAACAAGCAACGAGCTGCACATTGGGACGGACGGAATGAAAACGGTGAATTGGTTTCCTCCGGTATCTGCTGGTATCAGTTGCAAACAAAATACGGACACTTGACGAAAAGGATGGTGGTCCAAAAATGAGTGCGCTTCATCTGGATCGCTTGTTGCTGGTTCATCTGTTTTGCCCAACAAAAAATGAATGAAATGGCAAAAAACAAATCATAACAAATTGCATCCCATTTGGAGTGCGAGAACTCAGTTTTCACTTCTTATTCTCCTAATCCTTGTCCCTAACAACGTCGGTGCCCAATCGCCCGTTAAATTTACGAACATCACTGAGCAGACCGGCGTTCATTTTCGCCACGAAGATGGACGGAGCTACAAGAAATACTTTGTAGAAACGCTTGGAAGCGGTGTTGCGCTGTTTGACTATAATAATGACAACCATCTTGATCTCTACTTTGTCAACGGCGCAAACCTCGATCCGTCCAAAGACGGAACGGCACCAGCAACGAACCATCTCTATCGAAATAATGGAGATGGCACTTTTGTTGATGTGACCGCGGAAAGTGGTATCGGCGATCGCGGCTACGGCGCGGGAGTCTGTGTAGCGGATTATGACAACGATGGGTGGCCTGATCTATATGTCACCAACTTCGGGTCAAACACCCTCTATCGGAACAACGGCGATGGGACTTTCAGCGATGTCACCCAACAAGCGGGCGTTGATTGTTCAGAATGGAGCACAGGTTGTGCTTTTGCCGATGTAGATGGTGACGGGGATTTAGATCTGTATGTTGCCAATTATGTCCGCTTCTCAATTGAGACTCACACACCGTGCCGCGTTAAAGGGATTTTAGTCTATTGCAGCCCGCGAACTTACGATGGTGTGCGGGACATTTTTTTCCGCAATAACGGCGATGGCACTTTTACAGAAGATACACACAACGCGGGATTTGGTCAAATTGCAGCACGCGGGCTTGGCGTAATCTTCGGGGATTACGATAACGACGGTGACCTTGATCTCTACGTCGCCAACGACGCCGATCAGAATTTTCTGTATCGTAATGATGGGCGGGGGTATTTTGAGGAGGTCAGCCAGATCGCTGGCGTTGGTTTCAGCGAACACGGGCTGGTCGAAAATGGAATGGGCGTCGATTTTGGCGACTACGATAATGATGGTTGGCCCGACCTCGTTGTTACCAATTTTCAGCATCAGACCAATACCATCTACCATAACGACGGCGACGGGTTTTTCAGTGATGTTTCGTACCCTTCAGGTACAGGCGAACTCTCTCTTCCTTATCTTGCT
>JADFGN010000273.1 GCA_022567695.1 Candidatus Poribacteria bacterium
CCTGGAGCCGGGTGGAAATTACGTGAATGGATGCCCATGCGCTTCGCCGCCGTCGGCGATTGCGTCGCGGTGCATTTTGACGCACAGGTATTAATCTTCGGAGGACCCAAAGAACGCGAGCTTGTTGATCACGTCGCAAGCCTCATGACGACGACACCGATTACTGTTGCCGAAGCCCTCCCGATTCGCCAATTCGCAGCGCTGGTTGAGCAGTGCAATCTATTCATCACGAACGATACCGGCCCGATGCACATCGCCGCAGCAATGCAAACCCCTACCGTTGCCCTGTTTGGTCCAGGCGACCACATTCGCTTTCAACCCCTTGAGCCTATTCATACGACGATTCGCCATCATGTCCCCTGTAATCCGTGTAAGCAGTTTACCAATAAATGCAAAAACAATATCTGCATGAAGCTGATCACCGTTGATGAAGTGTGGGAAGTTGTCTGTCGGAAGTTGTCATCATTGAAGAACTCAATCCCAACATAATTACCCGGGAGAGTGTATCATGCAACAACGTCTCGCTCTAACTGTCTGGATTTTGCTACTTTTCGTTTATTGTCTGCCGGGCATCAGCGTTGGTCAGATCAATAAAAGCGATCTGCAAGAATTAGAGGAAAACATCAAGAGTTATGTGGACTTGAAAGTTGAGGGTATTAGTCGTCAACTCACCCAAATGGACAGGCGATTCGGTGCGGTCGAATCCAGATTGAACTCTATTGATAACCGGCTAAACCAAATCGACCAGCGATTCAACACCCTGGATGGACGTATCGATACCGTATCTAATACCCTTACTGGTCGTATTGATCCCGTATTTACGTGGATTGCGGGGCTGATTATTATCACGGTTGGTGCCTTTGCCGTCATGCTTCGTCAGCAACATCGACTTGACAAACAAGTGGGCCAAATTGACCTCCGATTGACACATGTCGAAAATCGACTGGATGGGATAGACAAGCGGCTGGGTGGAATAGATAATCGATTGACCCATGTCGAAAATCGACTGGATGGAATTGATGGCAAATTGGACAAATTGTTGGAACAGTCAAGTTCTCGAATTATCACATCGTAACTACATATTTGGAGGTCCATCAATATGGCAAAAATTGGCGTTGGTATTATGGGATTGGGGATGGGGAGATCGATGTTTGGGATTCAGCAAGTTTCCAACACCGATCTGGAGATTCGGGGCATCTGCGATACAAACGTGGAAAGACTTGAGAAAGCACGGACAGAATATGATGTGCCATTTGCAACAACCGATTATCGGGAGCTGATTCAACGTGACGAGATTGAGGTCGTCGGTATATATACCCCCGATCCGTTGCACGCACAACACTGTCTTGAGGCACTGGATTGTGGCAAGCACGTCATTTGCACGAAGGGCTTTGTGGATAACCTCGACGACGCCATGCGTATCTTGCAGCGCACAAGAGAGACGGGATTGAAACTGCTTGTCGGTCAGACTTCTCGGTTCGTGCCGAATTTTATGCACACCCATCGATTAGCGGAATCTGGTCGGCTCGGGCGGATTGTGGCAGTCGAAACACACTACGTTCATGACATGCGTAGCGTACTCACGGCGACACCTTGGCGATACCAAATGCCTCAGAAACTGCTCTACGGCGGGCTTTGCCACCCGATGGATTTGATGATTTGGTTCCTTGGTTTCCCACAGGCGGTACACACAATCGCCCACGAAAGCAGAATCGACGATCGGTATCCCTCCGGCGAAGGGCATTTCAACGACAACTGGATGGTGAATCTCATCTACAACAATGGACAGCTAGGGCGTGTGCTTGGGCTGTATGGGCTGTGTCATCCGCCGATGGGCATGTTGGGGCTTTCTGTTTACGGCACAGCGGGGAGTGTCGTAAACGGTCAAGCAATCTTTGATACCGACCACCACAAAACCATCCCTGTTGCAGAAGCCATCGAATCTGATACGGACGCCATCGCTGACGTTGGACATATCGGTGAGGTTGTGCGGTATATGTTGCACTTTGAAGACTGTCTAAAGGGTGATAAACAGCCGTTAATCAACGCAGAGGTTGGTGCAAAGGTCATCGCTGTTTTGGATGCCTGCGAGCGTTCTGCGAAAAGCGGGAAGATAGAGCAGGTTAAGAAAGTAGAGAGTTAGATACACATTGAACCTATCGACGTATACGAAACGGGCGAGCCGTCCGCTTTAGTTATTTTCAAAGGGGGTTGATGATATGGCAAGACAACTCAGAATGGTTCGACTAAATCTGGATGGATTACCAAAGCTTGAGGTTTCGGAGGGCTATGAAATCCGAACCTACCGCGAAGGTGACGATGTGCATTGGGCAAACATAATCAATAGCTCATTCGGTGGAAATCGCACGGCGGCAGATGCGTCCCGTGAAATTATGGATCGACCGGTGTTCGATTCCAAAGGACTCTACTTTGCGACCTATCAAGGGACTCCCGTCGGGACGGCATGTGCGTGGAAGAAATCGCCTGACGAAATTGAGGTCGGGTATGTCCACATGGTTGGCGTAGCATCTGAACACACAGGTCATAAGCTGGGCAAATGGGTTTCACTTTGTGTGATTCTGTATTTTCGGGAACATGGTTTCAAGTGTGTGATGCTCGATACGGACGATTTTCGTTTGCCGGCTGTCAAGACCTATCTGAATCTTGGTTTTCTACCGGTTTACGTCGACGCAGATCAGCCAGACCGCTGGTGCCAAGTTTTTGAGAATTTGGGATTTCCGGTTATGCCGGACAGATCTGAGGAGATTCGAGCAGCACTCTCTGATGAGATGTGGGCGAAGGTTTGCGGGTAAGAAGAATCAGGAAATTCCTTAGCTTCAACATGAGAATTATTGAAATGAGTGCGACCAAAATTTGTGTTCGCGGCCTTACCTTGTCCCGACCACACCGCGTTTTTGGATGCCGTGAGTATAGCCAAATTAAACCTCAATATGATTCCTGCGTCTTTAATTACGGCTTAATAACATCTACAAAATTTGGAGGAAATAAGGATTCGCATGCAATCTAAAATGATTTATTGTACTGTTGTTAGTTTACTGTTGATTTTAAGTGTCAGTGTCAACATTGCTTTGGCTTCCGACTGGCCAAGTTGGCGTGGCCCAAATCAGAACGGTGTTTCTTCGGAAACCGGCCTCATCTCAAGCTGGTCTGCGGATGGCGAAAATTTAATTTGGAAGGCAGATTTTATGGGGCGCTCCACACCAGTTGTCCTCAACGGTCGGGTATATGTAATCGGGCGAGTGGGTAAGGACATTACAGAACAGGAGCGAGTTGCCTGCTTTGATGCTGAAACAGGGGAGATGCTCTGGGAACACCGATTTAACGTCTTTCATACCACCATCCCATTTAACCGCGTGGGCTGGGCTTCTTTGGTTGGCGACCCCGAAACCGGGAATATTTATGTTCATGGCGTCGGGGGTGTATTTTTCTGTACGGATAGGGACGGTAATATTCTGTGGACACACTCCCTAACTGAAGAATTTGGGCGAATCTCCGGCTATGGCGGACGAACTCACACGCCGATCGTGGACGAAGACCTCGTCATCATCAGCTACCTCAATTCCAGTTGGGGGAACCAATCCGCGGGAAGGCATCGCTACTACGCCTTTGATAAACGGACTGGCACAGTGGTCTGGGTTTCGACACCCGGAGGGCCACCGAAGGACACCACTTACTCGGTGCCTGTTGTCACGGAGATTAATGGTCAACGGCTTCTGATCGCCGGGAACGCCGACGGCGCAATTTACGCAATGAAGGTTCGTACGGGCGAGAAGGTTTGGGGATTCAAACTCAGCAAACGCGGAATCAATGTGTCAGTTGTCGTAGATGGCACAAAAGTCTATGCCGCCCACGGCGAAGAAAATTTCGATAACACCTCGATGGGGCGAGTCGTCTGTATTGACGGAACGGGTACCGGCGATGTGACAGAAACGCATGAGGTGTGGCGGTATGACGCCCTTTTGGTGGGCTATACTTCCCCTGTTGTGCATGAGGGACGATTCTATATTGTAGACAATTCGGCGAATTTACACTGTCTGGATGGAGAAACCGGGAAGGTATATTGGGAGCACTCTCTGGGTACGGTGGGCAAAGGTTCACCGGTTTGGGCAGATGGCAAGTTATATGCCACAGAAGTGAATGGCCATCTTCACATCCTTCAACCCGGCGAAAATGACTGCAAATCACTCGATGTGGAGCAGGTACAAACCGCAGATGGACGGAATGCAGAGATCTATGGTTCTCCCGCAATCGCATATCGACGGATTTACTTTACTACCGAAGATGGGTTGTATTGCTTAGGTGATAAGAATGCTAAATTTTCCATAGCCCAACCTGCTTATATCCAAGTTGTTCCTACGGAAGTGTCACCCCGACCCGGCCGGACAGTTCAATTCACCGCTCGCGCTTTTGATGATAAAGGCCAGTTTTTACATAACGCCAGCGCAAAATGGTCGCTCAATGGTATATCTGGCAAGATCGATGACAGCGGAAAATTCAGCTCTGACAGGGATGCCGGAGGACAAGCCGGAACCGTTTTAGCACAGGTCGGCGAGTTACAAGCCACCGCCCGCGTTCTGGTTGTTCCCAATTTGCCCTGGTCGGAGGATTTTGAATCGATAGAAGTGGGTAAAAATCCGTCGCATTGGATTGGGGCGACTGTAAAGTTTGTGGTTCAAGAGATAGACGGGAATAAGGTACTTGTCAAGCCACCTGCCACAAGAGGATTAGATCGATCCAATGTTTATCTCGGCCCGCCCACTCTGTCAAACTACACCATCCAAGTAGATCTACTGGGAACTAAAAACAAACGCAGGCGTCCAGATATGGGACTGATTGCGAACCGGTACACTTTGGATATGATGGGCAATCACCAACGGTTGCAAATCCGTTCATGGGCCTCGGATTTGAGAATGGCGAAGACCATAGATTTTCAATGGGAGCCGGATGTTTGGTACACCATGAAAATGAAAGTGGATATCGTCGACGATAAAGCGATTATCAAGGGGAAGGTTTGGCGAACCGGCGAAGATGAACCCCAAGCCTGGACAATTACAGCCGAAGATCCGCTTCCCAATCGCATAGGGAGTCCGGGATTGTATGGCTATTCTCCCGCTAAAATTTATTACGATAACCTGAAAGTCTGGCGTGATTGAGAAAATATGCCGAATCGATTAACCCGCTTACACATCAAGAATTTCCGTTCGCTGGCGAATGTCTCGATTGAGACATCTGCAATCAATGTTCTATTTGGACCGAATGGGGCTGGAAAATCGTCCCTGCTGCACGCCATCTGGTTCGTGCGAGATTGCGTCGTTCGAGACGTTTCCCTCGCGTCATCTGTACAAAACCATGGAGTTGGCCTGCTGTGGCAGGGGGCCGATCGAGGAGCGAACATATCGATTAAGCTCGAAACCTGTTACGCCGAATATGAACTTTTATTCGGATTTTCTGCGGGTAGGATTGAGCCTTTTGTGGGGGAAATTCTTGACCCAAAAAGCGATAGTAAACGCTTGATAAATCGAGAGATTGGTAGCAAAATCGCATGGCTTTATCGTACTGGAGATGGGCTACTAGACCGAGTCGATCTCAGAGAACCAGAAAAATTGGCGTTAGTTAAATATCCAGATATTGTGGGAGACAGTCCATTGGCTGTTTCTGAGATTGACAGATTGCTCCGCTTCGCGCTTTTTTCCCAATCGCGTGACGCTGATTTGCCTCACCTCAAGCAGTACGGTTCAGGGTCAGATTTTCATATGGATTTACGGGATCGATGCCGGAATTTATGGTCGGTGTTGAGAAATTTGCGCGACAAGCAAGCAATCGATCAACGCTATGAAATCATCATCGGTTTTATGCGAAAAAGTTTCCCATCCTTTAAGGATCTGGTGTTTGAGCAAACTGGCCCAAACTCTATCTACGCTAGCTTTTTAGAGGAAGGGCGTCGCCATCCAATTCTGGCTTCTGGTGTATCGGATGGTCAGTTGCAAATGCTCATTCTTCTGACGGTTCTATTTTCTGAGGTAAAAGAGAATCAGTCGCTGATTCTGTTCGATGAACCGGAAACCTCTCTCCATCCTTTTGCGCTCTCCATTTTTGCAGAAGCGGTCAAACTCGCGACAGAGGAATGGAACAAGCAGGTCTTCATCGCAACCCACTCACCTGTCCTCATCAGTCAATTCGAGCCGAAAGATATTCTGGCCGCGGAGCTAGACGAGTCTGGACAGACGGTCTTAACACGGGTCAGTGAGATGGAAGGAATCAAAGATCTGCTGGAAGACTATGCTGTGGGGTCGCTTTACATGGCTGAAGCGATTGCTCCGCAAAGTCGCCTTCGAGCCAAGGAGGCGGGAAATTGACCGAACGCCAGCCCTGCTATTTCTTCGGATTGATTGTCACTGGGATAAGTGAGGAGAAACATCTGCCGAAATTATTCCGATCACTGACTGCAACCGGAATTTGCAGCTTTGAAGTGATTACACGTATCGGACAACGCAGCCCAAGATCCTCCCAAAAGAGAAAATTGAAGATGATTGGTAGAAATAAAATTATTCCGGAAAAAGATGAGGAAGAAATCGGGTTTCCAGCGAGAGATTACTTGGACCGTGGCGAATATCATTTTGTCGTGTTGGTAGATGACTTAGAACATGATCGCCGAGATCAAGCGCAACAAGTGTTTGACCGCTACAGAATGGCACTTGATACGATACTAAAAACGCAGGGAGGTCGTGCATCCGTGCATTTCTTAGTGAACATGCTTGAGGCATACTACTTTGCGGATGCTAAAGCCATCAATGAAGTTTTGGGAACTTCTCTGTCAGATTACGAAGGCGATGTGGAGGAAATTCGCTCGCCCATAGGTGAGCTTAAGGACCATTTCTCTGGCTTTCATAAGGTAGAGCATGGCGGAGAGATTCTTGAGAAAATCGACGTCGAGCACGTCTTGTCTCGACCTGATACATGCGCCTCACTCAGAACCCTATTCGCTTGGTGCGTGAAGGTATTAGAGAGGTATCCAGATACTGAGTATTTTAACAATCTCTCCCTAGCAAAGAAGTATCAACTTCACCATGGAAGATTGAGTGAAATAACAGGAACACAGTTAGATAACCTTTAGTAAAATCTGATGAATCACTTTTCAAACACTAATTACAAATTCAGAGGGTAAAAGATGAAATTCAAACGAATTCTTAAAGCGAATGTTTTCACGATTATTTATGTTTTGATTATAGCAGTTGCAATGACAGAATTGAGCGCAAGTTCGAAAGAAACCGCGATGTGGGGCGGTACGCCATCGCGCAACATGGTTTCTAACGAGAAAAATCTACCGGATAAGTGGGATCCCAAAACCGGCGAGAATATCAAATGGAAGGCCACCCTGGGCTCACAAACGTATGGCGGACCCGTCCTTATCGGCGGTAAAGTTTTCGTGGGCACGAACAACCAGGGCATGCGTAATCCAAAGCTCACCGGCGATCGCGGCGTCATCATGGCGTTTCGCGAATCGGACGGAGAATTCCTCTGGCAATCGACGCACACCAAACTTCCTGCCGGAAGGGTTAACGATTGGCCACAGCAGGGAATCTGTTCAACCCCTTTTATAGAAGGCGATCGGCTCTACTACGTTTCAAATCGTTGTGAAGTTGTCTGTATTGACACCGAAGGCTTTATGGATGGTGAAAATGATGGGCCCTTTACCGAAGAAACCGATACCAGCAACATTGATGGCGACGTGATATGGAAATACGACATGATCGAAGAATTAGACGTGTTCCCCCACAATCTTGCCACCTGCTCGCCTGTTGGCGCGGGGGACCTACTCTTTGTGGAAACAAGCAATGGGGTCGATGAAGGGCATGTCCTTATCCCTTCGCCGTTTGCACCGAGTTTTATTGCGCTCAATATGAAGACTGGGAAACTCGTTTGGGAAAACGCCGCTCCTGGTGAAAACATCCTACATGGTCAATGGTCTAATCCTGCTTACGGCGTCATCCAGGGTAAAGCTCAAGTCATCTTTCCTGGTGGCGATGGTTGGGTCTATTCTCTCCATCCTCAAACTGGTAAACTGATATGGAAATTTGACTGCAATCCCAAAAATTCCGCTTGGGAATTGGGCGGAAGAGGGACACGCAACAATATTATCTCAACCCCCGTCATCTACGATGACAAGGTTTACATTGGTGTTGGGCAAGACCCGGAGCACGGAGAAGGAGCTGGCCACCTCTGGGCACTCGATGCAACGGGTGAGGGAGATATCACCGAGACAGGCGTTGTGTGGCATTTCGGGAATAAAGATTTTCACCGCACACTCTCTACAGTTTCTATCCATGATGGCTTGCTTTATACAGCCGACTTGAGCGGTTTTGTTTATTGCCTCGATGCTAACACAGGTCAACACTACTGGACGTATGACACGTTCGCAGCCATTTGGGGTTCGGCATTCGTGGCAGATGGAAAAGTCTATATCGGTGATGAAGATGGGGATGTTGCTATTTTAAAAGCGGGTAAAGAGAAAGAATTAATCAATGAGATCAACATGGGGAGTGCCATTTACACAACGCCGCAGGCAAAGGACGGTGTGTTGTACATCGTGAGTCGTAACACGCTTTTTGCGATTGCGGAGAAGTAGAACATGCTGCCAGCTTGTTCCCTCGTTCCTACGCTCTGCGTGGGAAGGCCGACTTTGACGCTCTGCGTCGTTTATGGTATTGGGAAATAAATGGAAATATTAAATCAGTCTCTATCTCAAGAAGTTGAAAAAGCACGTCGTAAACTTGATGAGCACGTCCGTGAAATCGTGCAATGGCATTTCAGCCCGGAAACAGGATGTCCGTTCTGGCTGGAATTTGCGAGCAACCTCGACTTCGATCCACGCGAAGAAATCGGTGGTTACGATGATTTAAAAATCTTGGGACACTTTCAAGATGAATGGTTGCGCGGTGGACCAGTACGACGCTGGGTACCGAAAGCCTACGCGGACCAACCGATTTATGTATTTGAAACAGGTGGCTCTACCGGAGTTCCAAAATCCCGAATCAGCATTCGTGACTTTCAAATTGATTATGAAATGTTCAGCAATACCCTTTCCGATGAAAGTTTCCCACGAGGAAGCGATTGGCTGATGCTTGGCCCCACCGGTCCCCGGCGACTACGTCTCGCCGTGGAGTATCTTGCCCAACACCGAGGTGGTATCTGTTTTCTCGTAGACCTCGACCCACGGTGGGTCAACAAACTCGTCAAATACGGGAAGCATCAGGAATTGGACGCCTACAAAAACCACGTCATCGATCAGGCATTAAATATCTTGAGAGCGCATGATAACATTCAATGCCTGTTCACAACCCCGAAACTACTCGAGTCCCTGTGTGAGAAGATCTCGCTACAAAAGGTTGGAATCAAAGGAATCTTCTGCGGCGGGACGGAGATGAACGCGCAATTTCACCGTTTTGCTCGCGAAGAATTGGTGCCGGGGGTCGATTTTGTGCCGACGTATGGAAACACCTTGATGGGCTTGGCGTGTTGCAAACCTTTCGACCCCGCGGATAACTACGCAATTATCTATTATCCCCCGCACCCCCGCGCTGTCATTGACTTAGTTAACCCCCAAAACTCCGAAGAACCCGTTGGTTATGGTGAAACAGGGCGAGTTATGCTCACGACGTTGACCAAAGAGTTTTTCATGCCACGATTCTTGGAGCGAGATGAAGCGGAACGCGCCGAACCAATCGAGCCATATCCTTGGGATGGCGTTGAAAATCTTCGACTGCTTTCTGAACTTCAGGAGACAGTCGTTGTGGGGGTGTATTGAAAATTTGACACCAACC
>JADFGN010000274.1 GCA_022567695.1 Candidatus Poribacteria bacterium
TCGTAATAAAGCCGATAAAAATTGGTCGCGTCAAAACGAAACATAAAAATGGTCTTGTCTTCACCCGTGGTACTTACTGCCGAATCAAATTGTGGTTGTGACCTAATGGCAAAACCAAATTCATCCTTGTTCGCAACGATAGACGAAAGGACGAGTGTGTCCCCGCTACGAACATATAGCCCGTGATAATCGCGGGTGGGCAGATAGTGGAAACCTGAAGCGAGCGGGTTGAGTGTTTCATCTAAATCCGGTCGGTGGTCAATGGATACGTCGTCTATGTAGAACGTCCCTGTAACAGTATTGACATAACATTTCCATCTCCAATCAGTTGCAGTGGCATCTGCTAAGAATATAAATGATAGCCGCAAAAACGTCGTAGTTACTGATTTACTCGTGCTGCCCTTTATTGTCCCTGCTCCATTAGTCACTGCAAAGTTGATTGTTTCAGTTCCCGAATCCATCTCCACCCAACAGGAGGCTTCATACCATCGATTATTGGTTATTGAAACATCCCCTGATGATCCGGCTTCAGAGATAATCCCCTGATCCTCGGCTGTGCCATCTGCTACAATTTCTTGTGAAGACGCTCCAGAATGCGTTTTTGTTGTTTCCTCAGCAAAGGTTGGCGATCCGACAGGATCAAGGTTATCATTTAGTCCTGCGGTATCTGTACCATAAGTTCCTTCTAGTCCCCCGTCATTTACAAGGTTTGGTTTAATCGTTACATCATCGACTTGAAATGTGCCTTCTATTCCACCCCTACGAATCAAAAGCACTGGACTCGCTGATGCTGCCTCAAAACAGGTTTCAAATAAAGTGTATGTTTGTGTTGGGTCAGTATCAAGAAAAACATTGCCAACCCCCCCAACATTGATAACCAAATTCCCTCCCGCAGATGAGCGTCTAGCATAAAATCTCCAAACCCAATCCTCACCTGAAGCTGTGGCTATTGTCTGTTGAATGCCATGAGCAGCAGAACTAATCCATTGTATGGCCCTTGTATCTTTTTTGATATTTGCGGCGGTGGTTGTTTTCGTTGGGACTAATGCCCCATCACTACTTGTCCATCCCCCAATCCCACCATTTTCCATTCCTCCATCAGAAAACAGATTTTTAGAGATATAGGCGAGTTGAGTCCATTGAGATGATGCGGATAATGTCAGATTATTTGTTGCACCTGTTACTGTGGTGGTCCCGTCGTTATCTGTGAATTCCCAGTTATCTCTTGTACCATCAAGTGTCCAGCCCGAACTTGAATAATCTAACGGATTAGTTGCCTGAAATAATACCTGTGCCGCTGTGACATTAGTCCCTGCTATTTGTATGCGGCAATCCCTTATTTTGCCATCAAAATATAAGGCTGATGTATGTCTACCTATAAAAAAGGTTGATGAATTATCAAGGTTATCAGCAGTCAAAAGTGTCTGTACTGTGTAAGACGTTGTTTGCGCCACTCCATCAATATAGAATGTAACGGATGGAGTTCCACTTTTGTCCACAAGAAAAGCAACATGATGCAATTTCCCAGTCGCAATAGTGCCATTGCTAGTTGCCGTAATTGAACGACCCGATACTTTAGCAAGGATAGCCAATTTCCCTGAACTACTTATGATAAAATACCATCCAAGTGTCGAAGATCCGTCGATCTTACTAGCAATGTATCTATCTGATGTAAGCGTATCGACATTTACCCAACCAGAGAAATGAAAACTATTTGCACCAACATCAAGTACATCCCCACCACTGGCTCCTTGAGAAGCAAAGTCCGCATAGACCCCGACCTTATCAGCATTAGTGAGATTGTCCCCTGCATCTTTTGTGAGTTCAATCGGTACACTTATTGCGCTAACAGTAGGCTTTACAAAGCCTTCGACCTTGTAACCCGTTTCATCGTAGATAACAATTCGGTTATCATCGAAGAAGATATTATCGCCTCCGCCAGCAACCGTTACGGCTGTCACCGTCGTTGTGGTGCTTTTGAGTGTTACCCCGTTTCCGCCACCGAGATTCGCTGTCGATACATCAATCGATGTCCCCTGCGTCCCATCGAATGAGAGGTAGACTAGAAGCGAGTCAGAAGCCACCGAATCCGCTCTGGCACCATTCCCGCCATTATAAAGCGTTGAAATTTCAGCAGAAGAGAGCGCAATATCCCAAATTCCCAAATCATCAACAACCGCGTCAATTTGTCCTTCGCTGCTTGAATCACTGCCTATTCTTACCGTCGCGGATGGAGTGCTTGCAGCATAACTACTGCCCGTTCCCGCCGAGTTGTCGATTGTGATATTCAGGCTGTTCGCGTTTTTATCCCACGTCACGACGAGATGAATCCGTGAACCCGCCGCATGTGTAGACGCTTTGAAGGCAACATTTGTTCCGTCTGATGCTTCCCATCGGTCGCTCGTTGGGTTGTAACTAATCGTCAATTCACCCGACGCACCATCTGCCAAGATGTAGCGCACCCGACTGGTTGTATATCTCCATTCAGGTGTAATCCAGACCGACAGCGTCCCTTGATTTCGATTTAATCGATCGCCAATGGCATCCGTGGGCGCACTGCCATCCACCATTGCCGTGAATGTCACGACATCGCCCTTGTTCCCGATCGTATTGCCAAAGATTCCAATTCCCTGAGCGAGTCGGGCTGGCATGTACCGAAATGCCGGAGTCAACGTCAGAGTTTTGTCAACATCGTTGAAAATATCTCGTGCTTTGTTGGGATTCCCGGATGTATTAACTGACTTGAAATCGCACGTCAACGCATGTTTAGCTTTGACAATCTTTGTGGGTGATGTGTTTGCCCCAAAAATATGGTAGGTGGGATTGACGGGGGCCGTGCCGAGTCCCGTGATTTCATGGAAGCCCGTTGTCGTGATTTTCTTGATAACCTGGTCGCCGATTAAAAAAGGCGGGGTGCAGAGGAAGCCGACACTAAACTGAAAAACCTCAACACCTTCCCACGCTTCGTCGGCACCGGGCATCGCACTCACTTCTGAGGTGCCGTTATAAGTCACGAGAAAGTAGCGGCCACTTCTGAATACTACTAATTCCAGCTTCATGCCTTCAATCCCTCGGGTCCCAACGAGGTGCTTTTTCAGGTTCTGGGGGAGGGCGATCCATCCCTTGAAGTCGTCTAATTGGTCTTGTGCGTCGGCGAAGTCATCCGCCCAAATCTGGCCCTGAATCTCGATCTCCCTTGCGTCATAGATCGCGCCGTGATTGCGGACGCCGTGGCGGCCGGGAATCGTTGAGAGGCGAGGGCGTATCGGGGGAAGACCAAGGCCAGACGGATACCCACCGGTCAGCACAAAACCAAACCGCTCCGCCACATCAATTCCGTTTATCTTCATGCTAGTATGTGCCGGTGCTTTTGCCATCTTTTTCTCCTTGATTGATGCAATAAAAAAGGCGTTCAAACACTTCACCTATGTGTTGTGCCTGAACGCCTTCATCATATTCTTGTGCGAAGTACGCGATTTATCTTATTGTTTTAAAGTTACGACTTCTTAAAAACCTGCAAAACGGCTGGCGACCTCTCCAATGATTTTTCTCTGTCCTCCCAGTTCCTCATTGAATAAATCTGCATCAGGGTCTTTGTTTTCAAACAAATCCTCTGAAACTCTGCACGGACGTTCCTCGCCCGGCAGGTTCTAAGAAGTTATCGTCCTCTCTCAAGCTCTCCCTCGCTTAAAGCGGGTACAACATTTTGAGTCTTAGACGGGTTTCTTAGACTTCATAGCCGAGCCGCTCTGACGCATGAATGCGTTATTGACATGGGCCAATACTCGCGACTTTGGTGCAAATTTAGGGTACGGCTACTTGGCGCGTTTCCACACCGCATCGTATGAAGCGATTGCCCTTAGAATTCGGGGAGACGCATTTATCTCAACCCGAAACTCGGGGTATTATACCACAAAACACGTTGAAATTCAAGCGTAGAAAGGGTTCGCGCCAATTCCTCCCCACATTTGAAAAAGGGGGCTTCCTTGGCGCGGAAATTGTGAGAAAACATGGCAGTCACTGAAGCGGTTTCTCAGATTGCAATTAACGACATGATCAATGATGCCTTTCTCGAAATTAAGAAAACGGGAAGTGCTCATAATGTTGAATATAGTCAGACAGTTAGCGTGTCGCATGATGAGCTTCATCTTATCGATGATCTAACTGAGGACTGGATTGCCCACAGTGCGGAGAAGTTCCCGGCGGTGTTAGCAGCATATCAGGGACGCGAGGGGATCCGGGATGCGGGACAATCTAAGGCATGCGATCTCGTCTATGACGTGGTTGCGATTCTCGAAAATGCGACACATAGCGAAATTGCAGCATTTGAAGAAGACATCGAGTATGCGGTGCATTGGTTGAGGGGTAATCGGGTAAGAAAAACGAGTGCATACTCGATTGCGAACCATCGGATAATCAGTAGCAATGTGGGTGAGACCTCTCATGATGATTATGATGTTTCGCAGGTCACAAATATTATAACCGACAGCAAACAACGATACCGAGTGATTCTAATGAATGTAGTCATATCTTGTCGGTTTGACCCCAGACAACTAAGGAGCGCGTAATGGCCAGAACAGCAACAGCGAAAATCGCAATCAGCGTGATAGGAAATCTTTTAAATACCCTGACGGACAGCAATTTAGTTAAAGTTCAATTTCAAAATGTCATCACCCACAATCTTGCTAATGGATTAGGAGACGATCAGATCGATATTGGGTGGGAAAGTGCAGATCGGACAATCTCAGATGGAAGCAATGAGGACTTGAACCTGTTTGATTTGTCGGGTCTCGATTTGGGTGCTGGTAGTGGGCTAGATCCATTGGGTCAAAGTGTGGCGATGACAGAATTAGCATTGCTTTACATTAACAATCGCAGCGCAGCCGTACTCACAATCGGTGGGGCTGCATCCAATGAACTGACCGCGATATTCGCTGCGGCGGGCGACAAAATCAAAATTCCGGCGTGGGGTCAATTGCTTCTTATTGCCCCGAAAAATGCAGGCTTCGCTGTGACCACGACAACGGATGCGTTGCGAATTGCCGCATCGGGCGCGGCGGCGACGTATGACATTATTGTCTTAGGAAGAAGTGGCTAAAGAGATTGACGATTGACGATTGACGATTGACGATTTTCGATTGAAATGCAAAACAGGTTTTCTAAATCGAAAATCGAACATCGAACATCGAAAATCAGGGAGGTGTTTGAATGCAAAACCTTAGAGTCGTTATCACCAAGATTGACGTAGAGATTGATCTTGCGGGAGTGGTGACGAAAAACGAGATTCAATATCAGGCGTATGCCCCTGATGACAAGCTGCTTATTGCGGGCACAGAAACCGATTTAGTTCATGAGGGGATGGATGCAGATGAATTACAATCTATCATTGATTCAATAGCCTATCAACGATGGCTTGATTATCAAAATAACCTATCCCGTGCCGAACGGATTCAATCTACAGTTGTGGATCTCAATGTGCTTATCAATCAGGATATAACTGTTGCGGTGCCGGATATACCCGCATCACCAACAATTGTTCAGGCTAATGATAAAATCACGATTACTGCTGATGGTGAGACAGCGATAATTGAAATCCTTATTGAAGATGTCTCACAAACCGATCCATGGGATGGTACACCGATAGAGAAGATTCTTGGAGAAGGCGATTTCACAGTAGCCGCGACGGCGATAAATGTCAGGGGTGGGCGTTCCGCCTCTGCTGTTCTTCATTTCAGCTATATTGCATCCTGAGCAAAAACACTTGACCATCTGTAAAAGGAGTGATCATCATGGCGAATACAATTGTCCTTGGGGATATAATCGTAAACGAAGCCTACGTTGAGATTGGGCAGGATCAGGGAACACTGGCAGCGTTAGGTCTGACGCGCAACGTCCGTATCCAACATGAAATCGAAGAAGCCCTGTTAAGCAGCCCCCATCTGCGGGCAGATTATGATAGCTACACTAGAAAGCGTGGGTTCACTATTCAATTGCTACTCGAACAAGCGACACTGCATCAACATGCTTTGGCGATGGGGTATCCGATGAGCAATTTATCGCCTGCGACTCCGAATACGACTACCTTGGATCTAAATAACGCACAGCAACTTGCCAAAGTTGTGAAGGTGACGAGTGCGGACACGGCCGGAACTGACCGGACGTGGACATTTCTAAAATGCAAGGTGACGGATGTCGGTGAGCTTGCGCTGACGATTGAGGGCGGAGAACCCAATCAGCAGCAGGAAATCACGTTTCGTGCGTATGCAGATAATACAGGTGACTTTGGGGATGAAGCACAAGCGGATATCGAAACATTGCCGACTGGCTGGAGTGGGATTTAAGGAGAATGTATACCCTTTTAATCAACGCCGTTTGTGATCCTGACAAAGCGGGCCGTCTAATAGAAGAGGTGCGAAAAACAACGAAAGATCTCCCGACCGAGACGATTATCGCGGGTGGAGATGTAAAACATCTAGCAAGTGTATATTCGACGCGCTCTTTTTCGATAAAAACTGTTGAGTCTGAAGAATTTTCGCATGCGTGGATGAAACTGTTTTCGGAGGCAAAGACGGAATACTTTGTCTGTCTGGACAGCCGGATTACGCTTGTAAACAGCGGGTTAGTTACCGATCCGGAGCAGACCCGCGATCGGGCGATACGACACGCCTTTAAGCGTTTCGCGGAGATGAAAAATCCTGCGAAGTGCAACTATTCCCTTGCTCCATACAAGCAGACCCTTGAGTATCTGATCCATCTGCTTAAAAACAGCCATGCCTCTCTGGTCTTCCCCTGCCTCCTGATTGAGGAACTAGCCAACATCGTTTTTTATCATGGCATCGGTTTTGAGAAAGGCATCCCTATCCCAAAGAATGTCAAATCGGTTTACCACCAAATCCGAACAGCTTCCAATCTGAGATGGCGTCGGGAATTCGCCGGGTGCCTCTCTGCTTTTGCCGTTAGAGCTGTTGCTGTAAAGGTTAATAAACATGACTTTGATGAGCCACACCTATTCGGGATGGATTTACAATTGCAAGTTCGTGGTAATGGCGGACTGATTTATTCCACAACCGATGCGGCGGTATGGCTCTCTGGGAAAACACCAACCCCTGATTCTGACCTGATTCTCGCTTCAAGAGAGAGAAGCATCGAAGATAAGTTTTTAGAGCGGTGGCAGGAATCAGAGTTGCTCGCCGTGGAAAGTCTCTATACGGAAGACCGGCAAATCATTCAAAAATTCTCGGTGAAATAGAAAATGAACAACGAATCATCCAGCGAAACAACTGAGCAAAAAGCGGATGAGAACCCGTCCGAACAGTTCGCCGAACTGCTGAAGAATTTCATTCCGCCATCGGATGTGATATTGGGAATCCCCTTAGAATTTAAGTACAAGGGGAAGACCCTAAAGATTCACGGGCGTGCATCCTATTTTTTGCGTATGATCGATAAGGATATTGAAGCACTTAGAGCCATCTATGGTAATCAACCATCCCCCCCCGAAGCCGCTCCAAATGTTGATAAAGAAAAAGCTGCTTACGAGAAAGCTATTAAGGAATTCCATAAGAAGCGAGAGGCGAGAAGCGAGAAAATCTATGATTTGATTGATGAGATCTTGTTCAAGATCCTTAATGAGGATTGGGAAAAGCCCACCTGCTCCAAGGAATGGATAGCGAAAAATATCCCCATCACGCTGGGGGATTATATCCCACCGGCTGACGCGCCATTGGGATTGCCTTCCGCGTGGTTTAGTGAGGAGGATCAGGAGCAGTTCCCGATTGCGTTAAGAATTCTCAACGCCTATCCGCTTAGGCAGAATCCGAACCATTTATTAAAAAACGCAATGAGGGCGCGGATGTTCTAGATCCGTCGCCCGAAGATAGGGAGTTCTGGCTTGTCGATCTGTTCGGGTCACTTATCGAGGCAGGCTATGATAATCTTAATGATTTACGGTTCAATGTGGACTATGGATCGATACGGATGTTGGTTGAGAGCTATGAGAGGCGTAAAGACCGGGCAGAATCAGGCAATCAAGCAAGTAAGAGTTCAGGCAAAGCAAAGACTATCGTAAGTGAAGAAGTGCAAAAGGAAATTGTCGAGCGAACATCTGTGGAAGGACTTTTATTTTGAATTTAATTATTCCAACACTTATCTATGGTCAAATTCCCCGCGGAGGGAGTAAAGTCGGGTGGACAGCCGTTTTGGATCTCGACGATTTTTCCCGATCCGCGGCAAAAATTGACGACACCTTTGACGATATGTCGAGTGCGTCGGCGCGTTTCGATAATATTATGGGCGGGATCGGAACGGGAATCGGGATCGGCATTACCGGTGCTGCCGCAAAAATGGGGGGCGCCATAATTGGAGCCCTCACCGACGGCATAGAAATGAGTAAACAATTTGAACAGGCGATGGCCAAGGTTCGGACGCTCATACAGGTCACCGATGCCGAGTTCAACAAACTCGGCAAAGGGGTACTCGCTATCTCAGAACGCCTGCCTCAAACTGTCGATAGCTTAACAGATGCACTGTTTAATTTAATTTCGGCGGGTGTGGAGACTAAAGACTCGCTGGACGTTTTGGAGCTCAGCGCTCGCGCTGCCACTGCAGGGTTCCTAGACGTTTCCACGGTTGCCTCACTCGGCGTAAGTACTTTAAATGCATTTTCATTAGAGATTTCAGATTTGAACCGAGTCTATGATATCTTCTTTGAAACTTCTCGAATCGGAGTGACCGATTTCTCCAGCCTTGCCTCTTCGATCGGATCAGTTTTACCCTCGGCCAGGGATCTCGGTGTTTCTTTGGAGTCTCTGGGGGCAGCTTTTGCAGCCGCTACGAAGGGTGGAATTTCCACGAGCGAGGTCGCGACTGGACTCGTCGCGACATTCAGAAACCTGGCCGCGCGTCGAGAAGATCTAGAGAAGCTGGCAAACGTCAAAATCTTTGATGCCGGTGAGTTCCGTGGGCTAGTCCCGATTTTCAATGACCTGTCAGAAACGCTTGGGAAGCTATCGAGGGAAGGACGGGTCGAGCTGCTTGACCAGATCGGGTTTGATGCAGAGGCTAGCAAAATCATCTCGACATTCACAAATGACATGGACACCTTCAACGAAAGCCTTGAAGCTACGACGAAGAGTGCGGGGGCAATGGGAAAGGCATTTGATACCGCCATATCCACGACAGAAAACCAGATAAGCATCTTGGGAAACCGAATCAAGACGTTGTCATTGAATGTATTGACACCATTCGTTGGACTGCTTGGATCTGCGGCGGGAGGGATAAACCGGCTCTTCGATGGTTTTGACGCGAGCCGTATAGTGAGTGAATTTGAGACGCTTCAAACCAGTACACAGGATCAGATTCAGCAGTTGGAAACTCTTCGACAGCGTTTTCAAGATGTGACGACGACTTTACGTAATACTGCATCGGGAACGGCCGAGCATACACGCGCATCCGGAGAGCAGAAGACGATCATCGAAGCGATTCAAAAGATTTTACCGGAGGCGGTAGTTGCCTATGACGACTATGGAAAAGCGATTAGCATTAGTGTCAAACATATCAATGATTTTATTGATGCCCAAAAGCGGATGCTAAGCGCGGAGTTTGTGTCACATCTCAAGCAAATGACTGATCAGATCACTGGTTATTCAAGGGCAATTCGTCGGGCACGCGAAGCCATAGGGCCTTTTGAGGAAAGACTGGCAGTATTAGAAACTATTGGCAGGGATGCGTTCATCAGTATCGCAAAAGCTGCTGATGCCACCGATATAAGCTGGAGAGAAGGCGTTATAGCGACACTATCTGATTTTACGTCCGACAGTGGTACATTATCAGATTTC
>JADFGN010000275.1 GCA_022567695.1 Candidatus Poribacteria bacterium
AACGGGCAATATCCGGGTTCTGTGAAACCCGATTGGCTAACTGCTCGGCGGTTGGAATGGGCTTAGTCATTTCAAACTGACCAAACACCCTTTCAAATGCAGGCGATGTGCTGCCCCAAGTGGCAGCCAACGCAAAACGATCCGCCTCAAGCACACGTTTGGATCGTTGTAGTCCGATTCGACTGGTGGAGAGTTCAACCTGCGCTCTGGTCTGCTCGACAGGGGAAACCTTTCCCGCTTCGACCTGCGCCTTGACGGTGTTGAAAACCTGTTCCGCTAGACGAACCAATTCCTCGTTCAAAGCGACGGCTTCTTGCGTGGCAAGCACATCAATGAAGGCTTGTGCCGTTTGGGTCAGCACGTCGAGGCGTGCGGTTTCGTAGTCCCAACCGGCGAGTTCCGTCTCAAGGGCGGCGACCTGTCTTCGTTTGCCTCGCTTACCGCCGAGTTCAATCAGGTAACTGAGTTGAACCGCCGTTTCAATGGTACCGAAACCGCTGAGGTCTCCCGAACCACCGAATTCCTCGATTTCAGCTTCTAACTCTGGATTCGGGCGAAGTCCGGCTTGGAGTGTTCTTGCTTCTCCGATGCGGACATCCCAAGAGAAGGCTCTCAGGTCCGGGTTGTGCATCAGCACCAGCGCGAGGGCTTGGCGTAGATTGATTGTCCCCGTCAGCTCTTGGAGTGCGGTTGGTTCTTCTGCCTCTGGGGGTTGAATTGGGAGTTTTGAGGTTGTTAAGTCTCTGCCCAGCGGACGCGGCTCTTGCCAAGCTACATCCACAGCGGGACCACTGCAGCCAGTCAGATAGATTAACAGCGCAATGCCAATGAGTGTGCCTAGCCCCGATTTCATCGGGTCAAACTGCACACAATCCCCGATTGAAGATCGGGGGACGTATTTTAGCAACATTAAGATCCTCCGAAACTGATTAGATTTTTAAATATAGGAAAAAAAAAGGAAAGAGCAAATGAGAGCAAATCTCCCGAAATGGATATTGGTGTTCTTCAGTTCTCGCCCTAGCATCTTTCTATAAACACGCAGCACACAGCGACAGATCGCCCCATGTTCTCGGACAGAGCGAGGCTAAGACAAGCAACAAGTTTGAAGGATTTAAATCAGAAGGGTAACAGTACGAAGAAGGGTAAGTGTGGGATTGATTAAGGATGGAGTAAGAGGTTGGAGATCTTCAGGGGTCGTTGATACAAGTACAGACCGAAAGGAAGATAGTGCTGAAATGATAGGTGTTTTGATCTGCGTTTTTGTATTTTGGGTTGGAGCAATATATCGTTGGTCGAAACCGCCAATCAAAATGGGGAAGTCGAAACATGGACCGCAGTGGTCAAAGGTCTTGGGCACTTCAAACATCGAGGGAGAATGGGAAGTCTCCCCGCTTCGCGGTATATAGCTCCGCTCAACTTGCTTTGTCACGTTTGAAGGAAAACCACACCGTTTTTCATGAGCGGCTTCCACCGCCACATGGCCATCGGCTCCCAAACACAGTACAAAGCCCGATAACAAGCCTTGGCCTATGAGGGAAAAAATAAACAGCCCAACCAGTGCGGGAGTTGTTCTGTGGATTTTATAAAACGTTCCAAGACCTGATGAGTTGGCTATCACCGTTTGAACCCATACTCCCAACCCATTCATAGTTGGGAGTATGTCAATCAAGATCAACCAGCAGGGCATCGCCTGTCGAAGAAAGTTTGACAATGCCGTATTTCGCTGTCCGTTCCAATTCCAATCCGGTGTTTTCCGGAACAAAGAAGGACTCGATGCCAAAGACAAGACGTCCACCCCGCCGAACCCAACTTGTAATCAGTACGTCCTCTATTCCCAGCTCCATACCTTTCTCATAAAGGGACTTGAACTGGTGTATCCCGTTCTCGTCTTTTGAGAGCACGAGTTTCACCTTGTATCGCCCATCGGGAATTGTGCCTTTAGGTGGCGTGCTAATCTTGTAATTCAACCTCACATAATCTCCTTGCATCAAAGAACGCGGATCTATGGGCACTAATTCTAGCTTTACCGTCTGCCCCGTACGAAGCAGATTCTCCTTCATACTCACCGTTCCGCCTAACAACAGGGCTTGCAGTAACACGACTATCATTAACCATTTTCTATTTTTAGATTTCATTAGCTATCCTTTTTTGAATCATGTAACCGATAACAATGAAAATTAGCCCTAGAATGATCAACACGAGGGACTTGTCAAGCAGATTCCACAACAGATCATAGTACTTGTAAAAGAGAAAAGCAAACCAAAAGATTCCGCCGATCCATATCAGCCTGCGATTATTGCGTCGCTTTCCGAACCAGACCATAGCCCCCGTTGCGGCGAAAAATAGCACGTTGTAAAGGGTCAGCATCAGCTTTCCGCCGTTGGAGAGGTTTTCATAGATTGCCTCCAAGGTAAGCACGAAAGCGAAGAGGGTTGCCGCCAAAGTTGTTGCGGTCAATAATACCGGTTGGATTCGGACGCTGAGGCGTAGAGGTATCGTCTTTATAGAAAGACTCAGGGACAGCAAAACCAGCAAATTTAGCACTACGGTAACCGAGAGTGCTACGGGGGCGTTGTCCAATTGGCGGATGAGAAAAATCAAAGTGTACGTCTCTGATACAATTATTGCAGTGAAGAGCGCACCCCGGTGGCGCATTTTCAGAAGCGCAAAGACAAACACCGCAAGCCAAATGGGGAAAAGGAATCTCACAACGACTGATGATGATTCAAATTCAAATGAAGCCGGAACACCTGATGCAATCAAACCGATAATCATCAGCGTCAGTCCGACCATTTCCTGTCGCACCGAGAGGCAGAAAAAAGCAGCGGGGAAAAAGGTAACTCCGGTGATGAGGAACAAAGGAAGTGCATCATCAATTCCTAGCGTAGTGACTAAAAGACCAATGAAAGAAGCTCCAATGATTAGCGCACCAAGGGCAGTCAGCACTGCTGTCATGACTTTACGAATCGTGGAGGGTTCCTCCTGCCGCCAGTTTTCCGTGAAATTCGCAAGCCTGTCCACACGTTCTTCATCGATCCTCGCTAATTGTGTCGTTGCGAGTACCTGTTCTCTCAGGTTTTCCATGGGTTAAATTCCTCGCCTAAGAATATCTCAACTTTGGTTCGGCAGGAGCCTCACCCTCCCACTGAACGATTAAGATTCATTTTCTACTTTTCTGCGTTTGACCCGGTTATTAATCCATGAAAACACAAGTGCGTTGATGCCTAACCAACAGATTCCAAGAAACATCAGCGAGATAAAGAAATTCTCGCCGACATGCGGTACTATCCACTCCAAAAACTTCACAAGCGTCCAGATCATGCCGACAATCAACGTTGTGTAAACGAGCCATTCATCCAGCTTGATTTCGATGTAACAGTAAACAGCGGCCACGAGACCGATGAAGAATAACAGGCTCCACCCCTCGGAAGCCCGCTCGAGGAAAGTCAACGTGAAAACAAAAATTAACAACCCCAAGTATGCCACGTATCTGGCACTCTTTGTCCAGCTTTTGGGCATGAGTGAAATTCCCGCGAAAATTAGCGCGTTGAAAAGGGAGATCAAGATGATGCCGAGACGGAGATCGCCCAGTGGAAGTTGGAATCTCGAAGCCGGAAACAGGAGCATCCAAACACCGAAATTGAGCAACAACAGGCTTTTGATGGAGAAATAGGATGAACGCAATAGCCACGATAACGCAATGCAGGGCAGTGACCAAACTGCAAAAAGCTGCCAACTGTCGGCATGAGAGTTATAGATCTGACCGACAAGGGCGAGGCTAATTCCGAATAGCCAACTTCCCGCAATTATCAGCAACATGCCTATTCCCCGATCGACACGTTCTCGTAGCAGGTAATAGCTACCTCCTCCGTATGCGGAGACCATCCCGACCATTAGTGCAGCGACTTTATAACCCCGATGCAATCCCTGCCAATTTGCAGCGATAAAGTAAATCAGCCCAGCAATTACGAGTGATACGCCGCCGACCAGCAATAACTTAGCAGTGAATGCCTGCCGTTGCCGCCTATCTGGCCGGAGCGCGACAAGCTGCCCCTCGATTTCATCGGCGATGTGTCGATACTCCTGATTGGTGATTAGTCCCGCCTCCAGCCATAGCAGTATCTGATACCGCATTTTCTTCCAGTCAGATATGGTCATCACTCGTCCTTCATATTGGAAAATACGCCGTGCCCGAATTTTGCATGTTGAATCCTGATTGCGATACGAACAGAGCTTTCGCGGTCCACATTATAATATCACAACTCTTCAATTCGCCCAACAGAAAACAGACGATGAGACAGATAAGTTCATGGCTTTTTCGGCCGATCACAAGGAATTTTTCATTGACGCCTTTCGGTGTGTGTGGTATAGTGTCGATGTATCAGTGCGGAACTTGATGAGCTTGACATCGAATGAAACAGAACACATTCTTCAGAGAAAACAGCATGGCAACTCCTCCTTATATTCTTTCCATTGATCAAGGTACAACAGGTTCAACAGTATTACTCATCGACGCCCACGGCGAGATTGTTGGACACGGCTATCGTGAGTTTACACAACACTACCCACAGCCCGGCTGGGTCGAACACCATCCGATCGAGATTTGGGAAGTGACTCATCAGGTCATCGCAGACCTCATCCACACAAAGGATGCGGCGGATGAGATCGCTACCATCGGGATAACCAATCAGCGTGAAACAACGGTGATATGGGAGCGTAGCACGGGTAAACCGATTCATCCCGCAATCGTGTGGCAGTGTCGTCGCACAGCGGACGTTTGCGCGGATTTGAAAGCGCATGGGCGAGAAGAGATAGTGCGTCAAAAAACGGGGCTGGTGCTCGACCCCTACTTCTCGGCGACGAAGATCGCGTGGATTCTGGATGGAGTTGATGGAGCGCGCGAGCAGGCTGAACGCGGGGAACTCGTTTTCGGGACAATCGATACGTGGTTGCTGTGGAATTTGACAGGAGGTGCTGTGCATGCAACGGATTACACAAACGCTTCACGCACGATGTTATTCAATATTGATACCCTGACATGGGATGACGAACTGTTAGACATCTTTCGAGTTCCGCAATCAGTTTTGCCGGAAGTCAAGCCTTCAAGTGGCATTTTCGGCGTGACGAAAAATCTCGAATCTATGCCCGATGGTATCCCAATTTCCGGAATCGCCGGGGATCAGCAAGCTGCTTTGTTTGGGCAACTTTGTACACAACCGGGCATGGCGAAGAATACCTACGGCACGGGCTGTTTCCTAATGCTTAACACAGGAGCACAACGGATTCATTCAGAGTCGGGATTGCTGACGACATTAGCAGTCGGATCTCCATCACATGGGAAACCAGTCTACGCCCTTGAAGGGAGTGTATTTGTTGCCGGGGCGGCCGTGCAGTGGCTCAGGGATGGACTTCAGATTATTTCTTCGGCAGCAGAGACCGAAGAGATTGCTACCAGTGTTGAGGATTCTGGTGGGGTCTTTGTAGTTCCTGCCTTTACAGGACTTGGCGCACCATATTGGGATGCGAACGCAAAGGGGGCGATTGTCGGTTTGACGCGCGGAACTATGAGAGCGCATATTATTCGGGCGACATTAGAGGCAATCGCGTTTCAAGCGGCAGATGTTGTCACAGCAATGATGACTGATGGAGGCGTTGAACTTCAGCGATTGCGCGTTGATGGCGGAGCCGTTGCGAACAATTTTCTGATGCAATTTCAGGCGGATGTGCTTGGCATTGATGTTGAACGGCCAACCCGAATCGAAACGACTGGACTTGGGGCAGCATATCTGGCAGGACTTGCTGTTGGTATATGGAATGACGTTCACGAATTAGAATCGCATCGGGAAATCGATAGAATTTTTTCGCCACAGATTAACACTAATCAGCGAACAGAGAAACTGAAAGGCTGGAAAAATGCTGTGCGAAGGGTGATGAGTTAGCATGCGCTTGCAATGGAAGTACATACTGATAATTAACCTTGCGGTTTGGTTCATCCTAATCACTTTCTATGTTTACCATGATATTAAAGCACGACGGGAGTTTAGTGAGATCTTTGCGAAGGGCTTGGAAAGCAAAGCAATTAAAATCGCGGAAACCACAATACGTCCCAGTATCGAAGATGAAATTCGACGGTGGCAAAAATTCGATCCCAATCAAATTGAAGGTGCACTCCGTCGTCTAAAAGAACATCTGAATGACGTTGTAAATATTCATGTCACACTCGGGGATACTCGAATCTACGCGAGTCTTGTGCCGGGTAAGAGTAAAGGAAAAATCGATCTGAGTAAAAAAGACCTTCTTGAGATCCAACAAAAGGGAGTAAAGGCGAAGTACCTCCCCCTGAGTAACGGCAAATACGCAATTGCGGTGATTATTCCCTACCGGGAAGATCTGCTCACCCAAATGGATTGGGTATTGCTTTTTAATGTTGGAGTAGCACATCAAACGGATTTGGAAAATAAAGTGCTCTCAGAAGGTTTGAGACAAGCGTTTGAAAGTAATGGATACGAGCTTTCCGAAGATGCCAAGGTTTCAATTGAGGCGAAAGACATTGAGGCGAAAGACATTGAGTGGCGAATTACCGATCGAGAACAAACATACTTCGTATGGAAAGGGAGAAAGATGAAGACCAACTGAGTATCGTCACGGATAGCATCCCAATTATCGAAGGATATATCCAAGTCCTTTTTGACATTCCCGAAATCGCCATATTTATCCAGAAATCGCGGTTGCTATTCCTTGTGTCACTTATTGTCGTTAGCGTGCTTCTTATATTCGTTATTGATATGATCACCAATCGGCTCATCATGCGCCCCCTTGAAAGTATGATGGAGATTATCAAACGTGCAGAAACCAATGATCTGGACTCATTACCTAAATCTTACTCGTCGGGTGAAATTGGTCGTGTCACACTTAGCCTCGTAAGCATGTTGAGGCAACTCAACGAATCTCATTCAAAGCGAATCTCCGCGTTAGGACAACTTGCCGCAGGGGCCGCTCACGACATTCGTAATCCGCTCAATTCAATCGGGATGACTGCGCAACACCTGAAAGGGATTTTTTCTTCGCCCGAGGAAGTTTCATCAGAAGATATCGAAGAAGCGAAAGAATTGTTGGATATTGTCAATGATGAAATTAAGGAGTTGAAGAAAATCACTGAACAGTTTTTAACCTTGAACCGTCCTAAGAAGCTCAATCTGCAACCAACCGATCTCAATGCACTCCTTGACAAGATATTATCGGAATTTACGCTAACCATGGAGAGTGCCAAAGTCCATGTGATCAGAAATTACGACAAGAATCTGCCTGCTTTCCAACTTGATATGGGCCTGATTCGGCAGGCAATTTTTAACTTTGTACAAAATAGCATTCAAGCGATGTCCAAAGGTGGAAGCATTTACATCACCACGAAAATGAAACAGATCGGCACTGGTAGACAAGTAGATATCGAAATCCGCGATACAGGTGTTGGAATCCCAGAGGCGATTCAAGAGCAGATCTTCGACGCTTACTTTACAACAAAAGAAAAAGATGGTGGGATGGGTCTTGGACTTTCGATCTCTCACCAGATTATTACAGCGCATCAGGGCGAGGTAAAATTACAGAGCAAGGTTGGGATGGGAACGGCATTCAAGATTTCCCTTCCCGTTAAAACAGATTAGAAGTAAGTTTGCCTTTACAAACAACAATGGAGAAGTGATATGCCATCAATATTGGTTGTTGACGATGAACAGCGTCAGCGAACAATTCTACAGCGTATATTGAAGCGGGAAGGATATGAGGTAGAGACGGCTGAAAACGACGTTGTCGCTCTTGAGAAAATTGAGGAAAAGCCGTTTGATGTTGTTATCAGTGACATGCGGATGGGGAAAATGACGGCGGGACGTGATCTGTTGCGGGAGATTAAACGGAGAGATCCAGATCTCCCCGTTTTAATTATCACCGCTTACGTGGCTCTGGATGATGCTGTCGATCTCGTGGCGCGTGAAGGCGCGTTCTATTACCTCGTAAAGCCAATCGATACCGATGTTCTAAAGAAGGAGATTATCCGCGCACTCGATATGCGGCGTGGCTTCACATTCGATGAATCAAGCAACGCAACCCCTGTACCGGAAATTCACTTCGAGCGAATTATCAGTCAGAGTGAGCGGATGCAACAACTTTTCAAAACGATGTCGCGGGTCATTCACCGTGGCGTGAATCAGGTGCTGATTACTGGTGAAACTGGCACCGGTAAAGAACTGGTCGCGCAAGCTATTCACGAAAAGGGGAAGCGGAAGGATCGACCGTTTATGCCGATTAGCTGTAGCGCTATGCCGGAGCAACTGATCGAGAGCGAACTTTTTGGCCATGAAAAAGGGGCGTTCACAAGTGCGGATAGCCGAAAAAAAGGCATATTTGAAGCTGCCAATGGCGGGACGGTTGTTCTTGATGAAATCGGTGAAATGTCCCCACAGACGCAAACGAAGCTCTTGCGGGTTTTGCAGGAACGCGAATTTATGCGGGTTGGCGGCGTAGAGCGGATTAAGGTCGATGTCTGTGTGATTGCTGTGACCAACAGAGATCTAAAAGCTGCTGTCGACGCGAAGACGTTTCGAGAAGATCTCTATTTCCGATTGAACATCATCCAACTCCCTGTTCCTCCGTTGCGTGAACGAAAAGATGATATTCCGCTCTTGGTCGATTTCTTCTTGAAAAAATTCTGTGAGGAATACGCCGATGCGAACCCGAAGCAGGTGACACCGAGAGCGATGTCGGCACTTCGACGGTACGAATGGCCCGGCAATATCCGTCAGCTTGAAGGATGTCTGTTGAGGTCTTTCGTGCTTACCGAAAGTGACATCATCGATATTGAAGACCTCTCCGCTGAAATTTCAGACAGCTCGTTGACACCGACAGATTTCCACGTTGAGATTCCAGAAGAAGGGGTTTCTCTCGATGAGATCACTCAAGAATACATTCGCGTTGCCTTAACACAGAAGCACGGTAACCAAACCCACGCCGCTGAACTTCTAGGGATATCCCGTCGGCGACTTCAAAATCGGATGAAAAACTACAGATTTAAGAGCCAAGATTTCAGGAGTAAATAACTTAACTTTCACCTTTTCTATCTCTGACTAACGCGCATCCAATCGTTCTTCCTCGACGATTTGTGCATATTCTTTGTCGTTAGGTGGAGGAGAGTCGGTTTTCAGAATCCCAACACTTGATTAAGTGACATCTTTCGTGGCGGCTCCGAAATTGGCAATGGCTCCAAGGTCTCCAAAATCTTGCGAACAAGTGCAATTCGCATTTCTTTTAATCATCAATCACTTTGTCGAGTACCGATTTCGCTTCATCCGTAAAATTGGCATAATTTTCAAAAAATAGATATGCATCATATTGATCTTTGAAATGACCATTTTTGTAATTAAAGCTCTTTTCGAGCTTAACTGGAAATGTGACCAGCCGATTTCCAGTTAGAAGATCGGAGATCTCTTTGTTTTCCTTGTTAGCAGGTTTCATCTCGTCCTCAATATCTAGGTCGTGTAGGACTACATATGAAATGCCAAAGCTATTCATTACTCTCTGAAAGAATGGCATAGATGTCTTACCTCCAGCTACGATAATCGAATGATCAAGTTCTTCCACTCGGCTTTTAATTCTGCCTTTGTGTTGAAGGTAAAATGTGAGAGCCATCCTATCTTCCGATCCTTCAACCAAAATGATCTTCTTCGCAAAGAAAAGTTCGTTTATTTCGGGATTGAATCTCATGTATCCTTTGTAGATCTTCTTGTCTGTCATTCCGTCAAATGCACTACTATCACAGCAACGCACTTTTG
>JADFGN010000276.1 GCA_022567695.1 Candidatus Poribacteria bacterium
CGGCGCGAATGCGCGTATTCGTGAATTGGAGGCAGATATATTTACGATAAGTCATAAAGCATCACGTAGCTGAATTCGCAGGAATTCAGAAGCCAATACCGCCCGAACTCTTGCGAGTTCGGCTACACTAATATAACATCAAGTAAATTACGACACCGGTCAAGGAAACGTATAGCCAGAGTGGGAAGGTGATTTTGGCGATTCTTCGGTGTTTGACGACCTGGTAATTCCAACCTCGATACAATGTTATTAGAGCGAGTGGAATAATGATTGCGGCGAGGACAATATGTGTGATTAAGATCGGGTAATATACTTGAGGCCAATTCCCAACGTATGGTTCTGGACCGCTTTTAAACCAATGATAGATAATATATGATACCAGAAACATGCTCGACGTCCCAAACGCCGTTAGCATAACGATTTTATGTTGGGCCACCTTTTTTTGCCTGATTAACAGGTATGCAACAATCAGAAAAGCCGCCGTGATTCCGTTCAAGGTCGCATTGACAAAAGGCAATTGAGAGACATCTATTTTCCCTTCCAATCCTTGGGGACGAGGTCCCAAAATCAGAAATGCAATCGCCGCAGAGATGACGACGGAAACAATATAAATAATCCGAAACCAAAATTTGTCTTTTTGAGCCTTTATCCTTTGCATCGTTAAGTTTGCCTTTGTCAATTGTTACCGAAAAGAGTGCCAAGGGGATTGAGCGAAATAACTGACTTAATCGCGATTCCTTAATGATTGACGTTACCATCATTATAGCACGTCTGGAAATCGGTGTCGATCTCAACATCGTTTCAGTAGGGTCATTCAGTTCTCCAGAAAATCGAGATTCTTCACTGCGTTCAGAATGACAAGCCCTATCCTTGTTGTCATCCTGAGCGAAGCAAAGGATCTAACCAGTCCAACTTCGAGAAGTTTGCCGAAAACTGAATAACCCCATCGTTTCAGAAAGTGAAGAGAAGGCACTTCACCTTGAATACTTAACATATGTAGGGTATAATTAAGATCGTTGCCCACAGCATAACAAAAACTCAACGGAGGATGGATGCAAATGAATCAAGCGGTTCTACCTCGATTTCACCCACTGATTGCGCAATGGTTCGCGGAAGAAATTGGTCAGCCGACAGATGTGCAGGTGCAGGCCTGGCCGAAGATTGCAGATGGAGAGCATGTTCTGATTACCGCACCCACCGGAAGCGGCAAGACATTGACGGCATTCCTGTGGGCGATCAATCAACTGGTAACAGGGGAATTGCGTATCGGCCACACAAGCATTCTCTATGTTTCGCCGCTGAAGGCGTTGAACAACGACATTCACCGAAACCTCCTCCGGCCCCTCCGTGAACTCAAGGGCGTCTTTGAAAAAGTAGGCCAGTCTTTCCCTGATATTCGTGCCTTGACGCGTAGTGGAGACACGCCGCAGTCCGATCGCCGTCGTATGCAACGTCACCCACCAGAGATTCTCATCACGACGCCTGAGAGCTTAAATCTTCTGCTGAGTTCAGTCGGCGGTAGGTCAATCCTGACGAACATTTCAACCGTGATTCTCGATGAGATTCACGCAGTGGTTGGTACGAAGCGAGGGACGCATCTGATCACTGCCGTTGACCGCCTTGTGCGGCTGTGTGGAGAGTTTCAACGGATTGCGCTCTCGGCGACGATTCGGCCGCTTGAAATCATAGCGGAGTTCGTCGCTGGATACACAATCGATGGCGATGTCCATGACCCCCGCTATACACCCAGAAGCGTCTCGATTGTGCGTTCTAAAGCCACAAAACAGTACAACGTTCAGGTGCGTTTTCCACAAGAGGCTGCAGCCGATCCAACGCGCGAGTCGTTCTGGGACCCGTTGATTGGTGATTTCAAAGAGGTTATCGCCAAGAACCAATCGACGCTCCTATTTGCCAACAGCCGTCGCCTTTGTGAGCGACTTACCCTGAAGATCAATACGAATGAGGAACAACCAATCGCATACGCGCATCACGGCTCGCTTTCACGCGAGATACGCGAAACGGTTGAAGCCAAGCTCAAGGCGGGAGAACTGAAAGCGATCGTCGCGACAAGTTCGCTGGAAATGGGGATTGATATTGGGGCACTCGATGAAGTGATACTTATCCAGTCACCGTTTTCGATTTCTTCTGCGATTCAGCGAGTTGGTCGTGCGGGACACAATGTCGGGGAGGTGAGTCGTGGTACGCTGTTTCCAACGCATTCGCGGGATTTCCTTGATGCCGCCGTCCTCGCTGAAGCCATTCTGGATGGAGATATTGAAGCAATCAAGCCTGTTGAGTGTCCGTTTGATGTGCTGGCGCAGGTGATTATCTCAATGGTAGCGATGGAGATGTGGGATATTGATGAACTTTATGTGCAAATGAAAACGAGCTATCCGTATCGCCACTTGCGCCGGAAAGAGTTCGATCAGGTGCTGAATATGTTGGCGGGCCGTTATGCGGACAGTCGGATTCGTGAACTGAAGCCGCGTGTTTCAATCGATCGGCTTGATAATACAGTCGCTGCAAGGAAAGGTGCGATACAGGCGATATACATGTCCGGCGGCACCATCCCCAATCGTGGCTACTTTCAGATGCGGCACCTTGAGACAAAGGCGAGAATCGGCGACCTTGATGAGGAGTTCGTATGGGAAAATCAAGAGGGCAGTATATTCACACTCGGTACGCAAACTTGGCGAGTTGAGCGTGTGACACACAATGAGGTGTTGGTCCTGCCAAGCCGTTCAATCCCGGATGGGCCGCCATTTTGGAGGGCTGAAGACCCTGAACGCGATTTCCACTTTTCCCAACGCATCGGACGCTTTCTCGAAGAAGCAAACGGGCGTCTGGATGACCCTGATTTCGCCGATGACCTGAAGCAGCAGCATTGCATGGATGAAACGGCAGCGGCGCAACTGATTAGCTATCTGGAGAATCAGAAGGCATCGACGGGGTGCGATCTCCCGCATCGGCATCATCTCCTCATCGAATTCGTCAAAACCGGGCCCGACGGTGTGCCAGGCAACCAAGTCGTGATTCACACATTTTGGGGCGGTTGCGTTAACCGACCGTTTGGACTGGCATTAGCGTCCGCTTGGGAGGAACGGTTTGGCTATCAACTTGAGGTTCACTGCACCAACGAATCCCTTGTGCTTATGCTGGCAGACGATGTGGAGCCAGATGAGCTTCTATCGTTGGTAACCTCTGCAACGCTTCAATCGCTGCTCCGAAAGCAACTTGAGGGCTCGGGATTCTTCGGGGCGAGGTTCAGGGAATGTGCAGGACGGGCTTTACTTTTAACATCGGGAAAGATCAACCAGCGAATGCCGCTCTGGTTAAGCCGGCTACGATCGCAGAAGTTGCTGGATGCCGTGATGAAGTTTGAGGATTTCCCGATTCTGCTTGAAACGTGGCGCACCTGCCTTCAGGATGAATTCGATTTGGAAGGCCTTCATCAGGTGTTAACGGAACTCGAATCGGGTTCAATCACCTGGACGGCGGTACACATAAACTATGCCAGCCCGTTTGCCAAAAACGTGTCATGGCGGCAAATCGACCACTACATGTACATGGACGACCGACCGATGGGAGGCAAGACTTCGATGTTGCGCGATGATCTCCTTCGGGATGTCGTATTCAATCCGGGGTTACGTCCGACTGTCACCCGCGAGCTTGTTCATGAATTTGAGCTGAAGCGACAGCGGTTGAGTCCAGGATATTCACCACAGACATCTCGTGACCTAGTCGACTGGGTGAAGGAACGACTAATCATTCCAACCGCAGAATGGGAAAGCCTCCTGCAAGCTATGCGGCGTGATGTCGATGTAGAACCGGAAGAACTCCTGGACCCTGTTGCGGAAAAACTTGTGTTGGTAAACCCACCGAACACCTCCCATCCGCTGATTGTCGCTGTAGAATCGTTGCCGCGTATTGTTCAAGCACTTTATGCGCGTGGAGATGCAGAGATCGAGCCGCTGAATCCTGAATCCCGCATTCCTGATACGTTTCATGCACCATGCAAGACGCAAGATGATGATGAAATGCTGACTTCGTTGCTCGGCGAATGGTTGCAATTTTACGGTACCACGACAGTTGACTTCATCCGTCAAACGCTGGGTATCGAAAATCAACGGCTGCAAATGGCATTGGAAGACCTCATCGATTCGCAAAAGATCATCACAGGTCAGCTTGTGGCAAACCGTAACGATGAGGCAATCTGCGACAGCGAAAACTTTGAGATTCTGCTGCGCATGACGCGCCGGGATGCCATACCGATATTTGAACCGCTTGGGATTGAATCGCTGCCTCTATTCCTCGCGCAGTTTCAGGGACTCACAAAGCCGGGAGATGATGTCGATGGATTATTCCAGTGTATTGAGCAATTGATCTGTTACTCAACGCAAGCCGAGTTGTGGGAATCCGAGATTTTTCCGGCACGAACTCGCGCGTATGCCACGTCGTGGCTCGATACAATCATGCTTGAGGGGAATCTCCAGTGGGTTGGTGACGAGAAACATCGCATCTCCTTCTGCTTTGAACCAGATTTCGACCTGATGCTAGAAGCGGAGGAAAAGCGTGGAAATGGGAATCCTCAGACACAGCAAATGCTAGGAAATGAAGGTGGCAAAGACCTATTTCCGGAGGAGGCAGGACGCTATGATTTCTCGACCCTGATGCAGACGTCAACGTTAAGTGCAGCATCATTAGCCGATCGGCTCTGGGAAGCGGTGTGGAATGGAGGGGTAACGAACGACACATTTATGGCACTGCGCCGAGGCATCGAGAGCAAGTTTAAATTGCCAGAGGGGATAGGCGTGGCATCTACTGAAAGTTCCGTAGGACGCGGTCGGCGACGTCGATTTAGCAACCGGACAGATTATATGAGATGGAAAAACTCAAGTTCTTTTGTCGGTAACTGGCATCGGCTCTCCATTCCGGAAATCACGGATGACCTGCTTGAAACTGAGGAGCGAAAAAAAGAGCGTGTCAGGTTGCTACTAGAACGGTACGGGATTCTGTTTCGGGAATTACTTCAGAAAGAGTTGCCCGCGTTCCGCTGGTCGAGTGTGTTTCGATCATTGCGCCTCATGGAACTGTCCGGCGAGGTATTAGCCGGGTGCTTCTTTCATGGTATCCCGGGGCCGCAGTTTATTTCACATCAGGCATTCCGTATGTTAAGTCGGCAACTACCGGAAGATGCGATTTACTGGATGAATGCAGCCGACCCCGTTTCATTATGTGGCATGCAACTTGAGGCAATTAAAGGGGCCCTGCCGAAGCGTATTACCAGCACGCACCTTGTTTACCGCGGCAGCAAAGTGGCGATGACTTTGGAACGGAATGGTAAGGCACTGACATTCAATGTGCCGCCGGACGATTCGCATTTGCAGGAATACCTTGGTGTTCTACGCCATCTCCTCACACGGGAGTTTCAGCCCATTCGCCGAATCACGATCGAGACAATCAATGGTGACGACGCGGCTCGGAGCCCATACGTTGATGCGCTCCGCACCGCGTTTGATGTGACGGTTGATTACAAAGAGGTAACCCTGTACCGCAGGATGGTTTGAGTCGTGACCAAATATATCCTCCCGACAACGAGGCAAAATTAAAAAGTGCCTAGAGTTGGCAATTCATCCCCGTCCTAAAGGGCGAGGTTTTCTTGCGGGGATTCTATCTTGACAATGTTAAATTAGAATCCGTATCATATCTACGTTTGAGCCGATTTTGCGTATTTTTTGAAAACGACGGGCTACGAGCAAAGATGAGACGTGGTCTGGGATTTATCACGAATCTTTGGTACAAATGGGTTTTGAAAAAATAACGAAAGCCGAAAGTCAAAACGGCGCAAATCGGCAGTACAAGCGGCATCAAGGCTCAAACGGTAATCTAACATTGTCGAAATAGAAGAACTTATCAATGAGTTAATTGAGAACATTGGTGATGCAGAGTGGCTAGAAAAAGGAAGATGGCAAAATGAAGAAACTGATACTCATCAGCATGGTTATTGTTGCGATCGCTCTCATTATGATGGTTGGTAAATCTCAACTGCAAGCAGACAGGGATGGCCAGATCGTCGTTGAGGGATATTTGGAACCGTTTGTATCGGTGGAAATCAGATCGAAGGTGTCGGGAGAAATAGAGAAGATCTTCGTTGATGAAGGCGATTTCGTTGAGAAGGGAGGTGAACTGCTAAAGATCAATGCAGAGGAGATTATCGAAGAGTACGAGCAAGCGAAAGCAAGTTATGAGGGGGCGCAGAAGAATTTTGAGATGATAATCAAGAGTAACGCTTTAGAAATCGATGAACTTCACGCGGAGATCGAACGACATCGTATCTTTTTAAAGGCCTCTCAGGCGGATTTGGCGGTGACAAAAGCGGAGTCACTGATGGAAATCGCTCGCTCCGAGGCAGATTGGGAGCGCGAGCGATCACGATTGACGGCACAAAAAGCGCGTTCACTTCAGGAGATTTCCGAAGAGGAAGCGGAGATTGCAAGAATCAAGAGCCGTCTGGAACGAGATAAAATTTCGCTCTCACAGACACAGGTCCGTGTCGAACAGGAAAAGCTTTCTACAGAGCCTGCAAAGGTGGAATTACAAAACGCTGAGGCAGAATTGAATCGCAAGAGCAAGTTGTATGAACAAAAGCTCCTCTCTGAAAGGGATCTTGAGGAATCGCAGAGAAGGCACACCGCCGCCAAATCGAGAGATGAATCCATAGAGAAAGATATCCAACAGGCGCAATCCGAGGTTCAAACGCAACAGGAGTCGGTTCGGGAAGGCGAGCGGGATATCCAGATCGCCGAGAACGAATTAACACTTCAAAAGCAGATTCAAGCTGCGGAAGACAGAGAAGCGGAAATTCGCCTCCAGGCCACAGAAAGCGATTTGGTGCTTCGCAAGGCGTACTATGCCGCACGAGAAAAGAGAGATAGTATCGGTCGATTTGAGGGACTTAAAGTGTCAAAAGCGTGGGTCGCATGGCTGAGGAAAAAAGAGGCGACGCAGAAGCTGATCGATGAATTAGAAGTGGCCGTCGCTCAAGCACGGCTCCGGGAGGCGAAAAGCCTGTTAGATAAAGCTCAGAAACGGCTGGAATATACGACCATCAGAGCACCGATAGCGGGAACAATTGTCCGTCGTGTGGTGGAAGCTGGGGAGATCATCAACGCTTACACCGATATAACGATGGAGCTCGCTGACTTGTCTGATATGATAGTGAGAGCATACGTCAATGAAGCGAACATCGACGGGGTGAAGGTTGGTCAAAGCGTAGCGGTTAAAGTGACTCCCTATCCTAAGCAAACCTTTGCAGGAAAGATAAGAACCGTCTTTCCAGGTGGTCATTTTAAAGACGAGATCCTCGCGGTCGCTGTTGACAAGGAATCTGTTTGGTGTGGGACAACAAGAGGGATATCTCGATACGATAAGAATGGCGCTTGGCCCAGCTTAAAGCGAATTATTTTTGAGGTCGAAATCGATGTTGAAGGCTTGCCAAAGGAGCTGCGATCGGGTATGACTGCGGAGGTTGAGATCAGTTATTAAGCATTTTTAGATATTAACTTTGCACTTTCGGATTCAACAAACCCAGTGGTAATAAGTGTTTTAGGACTCTTCACTTTTCACTCTTCACTTTAAACTTGCTTAACGGCTTGTTTAATTGTATAGGAGCCCTGCGGATTGCTATCAGTCGCAGGGCTATTTTTGTTTGCAGTTTTACGACCTTGGCTTTGGATTGAGCTCGCCGCTCTCGACCATCGAAACAAGCGGATTGTCATCAATCGTGAGCGGGAGATCGACTCGCGCACGGCGTCGGCTCGATTCATAGCATGCAAAGATGATCTCTGTGGCATTAAGCGCACGCCTAGCACTCAATTCCGGTTCACGTCCGGTTTCCAGTGCCTCAATCAAATCTGCAATTGCGCGTTCAATGTAACCCGGACCATGCAGGTGTTCTCCCGCTGTGTCAATGACCTCCCAATCTGTGGAGTTGTTTCGTTTGATTCGCAGGTGGACTTTATCGGGTGCGCCGACTTCAATGATTCCGTCTGTCCCGATGAGGCGATTATCGGCACCAATACCTCTCGATCCTTGCCCCGTTGCGATGAATCCAAACACACCGTTTTGATACTCCCAATACCCGATCGCTTGGTTTTCAACCGTCGCGCCGAAAACGAATTTCTCGACCCTATAATCAATTTGTCCCATCACCCACTTGGCAGGGAAATCATCGTTGTAAAATCCGAACATATCAATGTAGTGCGTACCGTAATCGTAGATGTCTCCGCACGCCGTTTCTAAACGTAACAGTTCGCCGATTTCCCCCGCCTTTGCAAGGTCGCGTGCCATAGAAAACGGCTTCCCGAATCGACGCTGGTGATTGAACGTCAACTGCACACCTCGCCGCTCACATTCCTGCGCCATCAACCGGGCGGCTTTCCATGTATCTGACATCGGTTTCTCGCAATGGATGGCACGAACACCTGCCACCGCACAATCGATTACCATTGGCGCGTGGAGTTTGGGCCACACGCAGACGCTCACAATGTCCAAATCTTCTTTGGCTAACATCTCGGTATGCGTCAAATAGACATTCGATACGCCGTTGTGTTCAGCGAACGCTTGCCCGTTTTCCTCACTAATATCGGCACATGCGACTAACTCACAATTGTCCAGTGCGTTATAGCCCGAAGCGTGCTGATATGCCATTGCGTATCCCATACCGTCGGGGCGTTTATTCTTATTTCCTGTTCCAATAAATCCAACTTTGAGTTTACCCACCGATTCGTATCTCCTTTGCGTTTGAAAACTAATTGAAGCTCATAACAATAAAACTTAATTCCCAAACTGTCCTTATTTCAACCGTATAATCTCTCGTTGTTCTTCCGAAAGATTATCCATGATGCGGTCGCTAAAATGAAGACCTTGCCCACCCCAATCCGGCATGTAACCAATACTATAGCAATAATAGAGTGTGCGGCGTGGCCGACCTGAAATATTGACCATCGATCCGTGGGTCAATGCTTCGGTGAAGATAATTGCGTCGCCGGCCTTCGCTGGAATGGGCATCAAGACAGGGTTTTCGTGGGGATGATTTCCCCACGGCTTTGGAAAGTTGCTTTTGTGCGCCCCCGGAATAACGGCAAAACACCCATCCTCAACATCACCGTCGAGCATTGGAAATACGGCTTTCGTCAAGGTCGAAACCATTTGACCGTTCCAGCAGTGATATTGACATTTGGGGATGATTGGTGTGCCGTGCATGTGCAGGCCTGTATATCCACCGCCCCAGCGGAAAATTGTGTAGGTGTGGTTTAGACGATATGGCCCCCCGGTGACGCCTAGGATAACATCGAGGACTTCGGGAATGTCGATCAGCGGTATAAAATCTGGGTCGCTTTCGAGAATGTTGGAGATGTAAAGTTCTTTCTCCGTCTTTGGTGTGCCAAGACAGAGTGGCTCGGGAAACTCTTCTGGAGGCATGTTCTCAAATCGATTCAGTGCTTTGTTACACGCCTCAATCACAGATTGTGGAATCACATCCTTGAGGACAATGTAGCCTTGAAGGTCGAATAGATATTTCTGTTCTTCCGTCATATGATGCTCTCCTTCGGGTAAATTTTCTGTAATGGCAAAGACATTTCGGGCGAAGCATGCCTCGCCCCTACGTTGTGGGTGGAACAGTTGTGTCCAATTTATTAAATCGTCATTCCTTAATCGATAACATACTTTAAAACAACTCCCAAATCACCAGCGATCCAGCCATCTTCGGAACTG
>JADFGN010000277.1 GCA_022567695.1 Candidatus Poribacteria bacterium
CATTTGATGTAAGTACATCAGGTGGGTCAGGGACTAGTGTAACCTGTGCTGGTTTGACTTTCATAACCAAACCCATGAACTCCTTTGTCGGATAACCCTCTATGTTCAGCTCTGTCTTTACAAGAGGTTTCAAGTCATACACGTCTTGTTGCTTTATGTGTCGCTCATCTGGCCTGTCCTCCGTAGCCACCTGGGCGTAGGAGGATGGTGGCGTTTGCTGTGCCCTTCGACCTTGCCCTTCGACGTGCTCAGGAGAGACCTCAGGACAGGCATGGGTGATGAAAAAAAGTGCACAGACAAGAAGAAAGAATTTTACTCTCATAACTACTCGTCCTCCGGGACTAAACTTTTTAAAACTTTATGTAGATGCAAGCAGTGCTCAAGAATGTGCCCTAGATCCACACTATTAAAATTTTGTGAAAAAGTAAAAAAAGTTTCTCTCAAACCGTTGACTTTGGGTGAGGCGCAGTGGCATTGTCATGGAGATTCAAAGATGAAAGAGGTGAGGATGCAATCAAGAACGTTAGTTTTATTCACATTACTGCTTACGAGCTTAGCAACAGACCTTGCTTCCAAAATTCCAGGTGAAGGCAGGCAGATGGAGGAGGAACCTTTTTATGCTTTTCCACGTATGCCTGCCGATTTAAATCCCATCAAACATCGAGAACCAACACAATTTTTGTTTTTAGTCATCTATCTTCGTCAGCAGTGGCTTGCCAGGCAACGAGAGAAAAAGGAGAGGGAGGTTGACGCAGGGGAAGTGGAGGGAAATCCGGGGAGGACCGATCCTCGATTATTTCTTCATCACATAACGCTTTCAAAATTTAAACTTATTCACCACATTGAGCGGTTTGTGCGTTGGCCATGGTTCTCACATGGCCTTGTTCTTTATCGGGAGTTGCTTCCGGATGACATTAAAAAAGAAATTGTACATTTAGAAAGGATTGCTTGGAGTGCACTCGAGGGGGATAGGGAGATTACACCATTAGAAAAAGCACCGCCGAAGCCTGTCCTGAGCAAAGTCGAAGGGCGCCTTAAACCGATGGCGGCGGTTGCTCCATCCGGGAGAGGGTATCCGAGGGTACCGCTGAAAAAGTCTGATGACGGCAGAATCATCGTGCCCATCATCACCTCGTTTCCCACGAAGGGCAGTGACGTCATCATCGGTACCCAGATGTTTAATGCGACCAAAAATTATTATAAAGAGTTGCGATATTCGCTTAAAGATCGGCAAGGCAAGGAGTATCCATTTTTCTTTGAGTTCAAGGGCAACAACCCCGACTCCAATGCCGACGGTGTCCTAGACGGCGCAGAGGTCCAGCAGGGCACCGACCCATTGAGCGGCCGTCCCGTGCGCACCGGCATCATCGCTACCGTGGACACGCCGGGCACGGCGGTGACCATCTCTACGCGCTTACAAGGACGACGCTCCACGCAATCGCACTGTTTGAAGGGGAGCTACAAATTGTCGGTTCCGTGGATTCCCCCATTTCGGCGAGAGCGAATCAGCGGCTTTTATGGACTTGAAAGTCATAACTGAAAAACTCGTATCGTTGACTCGATGCTACATCAGCTTATTGCGCTGAGGTTTGGCGCGAACCGTCCCACCTATGACAATGCCCGCACTAATCAGTGTCAGATTCTTAATGATATATTGACCTTCGAGTGTTAACCCGAATGGGAATTGTGTAAAACAGACTTCCGGTAGCAGTATAAGCGGCAAGATTGTGCCGGGCATTTGAAGGAACAGCAGCAAAATCGCGAATCGGAGCAATGGCCGAAATAACAAGCAAACGCCGATGGCAACTTCCCACCAGCCAAGAATGGGAATAAAAGTCTCAGGCGGCAACCAGTAGACCGTTCGCCTTACCAGTTCATTAGCGGGACTGATACCGAGTGGTTTTAAGATACCGAACCAGATAAAAACGGTGGCGAGCGAGTATCTCAAAAGAAGCTGACCATATTTATCCATCCAGTTGGTGATTGACACGTCGATCCGATCGAATGCGTCATGTAAGCTCATTTCATTCCTCCGAGATCAATTCTGAAAATTCGCCGTGTTCCACTTTCGACTTCAAGTAAACTCCATCCGATTTTCTGAACCAAAATGTCTGGCTATAGAACTTGGACCGCAAACCGGTCGATCCCCATTTCACTCGTATTGCCTCAACCTTTTTTCCGCTAACGGTAATGGTTTCAACCCCCTTGTTCTCTGTCTTCATCGCGAGACAGTCCTCGCTCCCACAGGGATAGGCATCTCGTTGGCTGTTTTAATGTGATTGGGAGTAACGTTTATTTTCATCTTCTTACATCAGTTGCCAGTTTCAATAAATGTCTTGAGTCCTTTTAGCATATTATTCATGCCTTTGAGGTAGGTGCGCCGTACAAGTAAAACATCCATGAGCTTGCCCAACACGCCGAATTTGAGCGTGTATTCAGGCGAAACACTCACCACGGTACTCCTCTCATTATCGGCGCGGAGGACGAAGCGAATGTCGGCGGTCTTGAATGGCATGTTTGTCCCGATAATTCGCATGGTCAACTGCTTTTGGTCTTCCCATTCCACTACCTCTTCGTCCAAATAGTTCTTTCCGCCGAGGTCGCAGTGACGACCCGCACCGATTCCCGTCACTTTGTCTGTTGTAGTATGAGATTTAACGACGCCGGGATTCCAACGGTAGATGTCTCCAATATCAGCCAATGCCCTCCAAACTTCCTCGACGGGGGCATCAATCTCGATTTCGGTTTCAAAGCTTGCCATGTCATTTACCTCTTGCGTATGCATGATACCATTTCCAAAAGCGCATAATTTATTCAATCGGGTACGCAATTGCCGAAGACGGATATATCGCGACCTTGGGCTTCTGATCGCGATATTTCTGCTTCAATAGATCTAAGATCTCATCCCATGACTCCATCAAGATGGCTCTGGGATGAACCTCTAAAACTTCCATTGGCCCCACCGCTTGAGAGAAGAGGATATAATCCCAATTCTCTGACCGGAGCAATGGCTTTCTCTCATCGCGTTCCCGGTTTTCTTCTTCACGACGCCGTTTTCTGTGGAGGATGCCAGATCGATGATAGCCTGTGCCTTCGGTTCCAGCGGTAATCAAAATACGGGTCGCTTCCGGTTTTGAGTGTCGCAGTGGCCAACTGCCGATGCCTCCATAAGGGAGGTCGTGGTCTCGTGGGTAACCGGTGGCGATGACAATATCTGCATCCGGCATTAGTTTGACCGCATAGGCTTTTCGGGCATCTTCAGCGGCAGCACGGTGGGCAGCTACCAGATCGCCGACAAAAAGCCCCGTAATCTGCCTTCTGTCGTTAAGTGTTGTCAACACCGACCCATTCAACCCCGCCATTCGAGCGGCTTCTTCAGAGTTAAGCCGGAAGTCGTTCTCGACATTCCCAGCATTACCACCACCCTCTAAAGTGCCGTGCGCACGACTGATGGTTTCAAAGCTTGCCACACCCGGAATGATGATTTTACCGCCGCCACTGAAAGCTGCGGTGCCGTGTGGCCAGTTGCCGCTGACGCCAATCTTGAATTCGCATTCCATCACCCATTGGTTGACGTGGAGTGGAATGCCACGCACCGTTTCCCCGACATAGATAAATGAATCATCCAGCTCATTTTGTTTAACTCGAAAACGACGAACGACATCTTCACCAAGTTTTTTCACGAGGTCATCGTGTTTCATCTGCCTGTGACATCCAAAGCCCATGAAGATTAAAATTTCTTCTTCGGGGATTCCTGCCTCAAAGAGTTCCTCCAAAATGAAAGGGATGACCTCCGAGGCGGGAGTGGGACGTGTGAGGTCATCAGCAATGATTACGGCATTCTTCTTTCCCTGTGCCATCTCCGAAATACGGGGCGAGCCGATCGGCTGATGAAAAGCTAGGCGCATCTCATCCGTGGAAAGAGCTTCCCGCTTTTCAAACGCAATCTTATTGAGGTTCCAATCATCAGGAAATGTCAATGAAACCTCTTTGTCACCATACCACGCGGCTGTCAAAACTTCAACGTGCTTCATCATAATCTCCTCTTTTGGAAACGAATCGGTGAATCAGTGACCTGAGTTGACTTTACAGATTATACGTATTTGGAAAACCAAGTCAACAAGAAAACACTGGAAACGATGTCATAACGCAAACACGTTTACTGAGGTCTTTAGGAAGTGAAATGTTGGTGAGATTTGAACTTTCCAGGGGGGTAGGAGCAGAATTCATGCGCGGAAATTCCACTCCTACAGTGAACGATTGAAGGATTCTCGCCAGGCTGTACGAGTGCATGTAGGTCGGAATTCCATTCCCGAAGATATTTTGTCAGCTATGGAAAACTGACCTACGGTAGTTGACAGTTTAGCTTCCTTGATCGTAATCCTTCAGTGAGCGAATCCAAATATTCCGGTAGCGGACCGCATCCCCGTGATCTTGGAGCGCGAGCGGACCTTGAGGTGGGTGCGGCTGATCATAAGACGTTGCGCTTCTGTGTCCTGTTGGCCCCATGATTTCCTGGTGGTGATGCATTAATACGCCGTTGTGGACGATGGTCACATAGGCTGGGGTAACCAATTTCTGCCCGTCAAAACGCGGGGCGACAAAAAAGATGTCGTAAGTTTGCCACTCACCCGGTTTTCGGCAGGCGTTGACGAGCGGTGGGTACTGCCCGTAAATCGCAGCGGCGATACCATCTGCGTAGGTTGGGTTGTCATAACCGTCAAGCACTTGGATTTCATATTTGCCCATCAGAAATACACCGCTATTACCGCGTCCCTGGCTATCTCCTTTAACCTCTGCAGGAGCAGCCCACTCAATGTGCAGTTGGCAATCCCCAAAATGTGCTTTGGTTTGAATGCCTCCGGTCCGATTGACTTCCATATAACCGTTCTCGATCTTCCACTGCGCTTCACCACTGCTTGAGATCCACTGAGATAGATCTGCGCCGTCGAAAAGTACAATCGCATCCGATGGTGGTTGACCTGCTTGCCCCTGTGAGCTTTCCGTACCAGGGGTAACGATTGTGGGTTGAGGTCGTGTTCCGTCGTGTACTCTCCAGTTTGAACCGGGGATCATCGGTGTATCGTCGTAGCCAATGTTCGCCATAATCAGATCTCCTTTTGATGGTAGGAACAGCCTTCCTGTTCCTGGAATAAAAGTGAAAATTTACTTGTTGAATATCATACATTTCTTGTGACATATTATCGTCCACCGTGACTTGATTTGTCAAATGACATCACTCGATTGAGACGCTTGGGTGACTTCAAAATGTCTATTGCGCCAGGTTAGAAAAATCGGTTGATAAATGTCCGCTATGATGCGAAGCCTTGCTATTGATTTCCAATTTGAATTTCATGGGAGGAACCGCGCTCTTATGTTATAATACGAATTATCGGTGCAGTCATCACTTTGATAAAGATACGTGGTTTCTATGAAAGCCCTAGCAAATAGTCGTAGATTTACGAGAACACCTATTTCTACCCCTGTGTTGATGAGGCCTACCGGCGCAATAGAATTTGAGGAGGGCACATCAATAGACATCAGTGGTTCGGGGATAAGTGTTGTTTTGAAGCAAGAGCCGTCTGAGGCAATGTTGAAAGAACCAGACGCTTACCTACGATTTGAAATCCCGGGAAGAGGAGAACCGGCAGTGCTAGTAGAAGTGTCCGCGGATGTGGTACGCCGAGATGACTTGCCCACCTCACCAAATCAAGAATTTGAGATTGCCTTCCATTTTAATCAGGAAGAAATGGATCAAAATGTACAACAAGAGTTAGTGGCATTCCTGTTGCGGCAACAGATTCACCAAGAGAAACCTTCCCCACATAAAACCCCGCCTAGAAGTGATGCGCAAGCCCTTCACTCCCAACCAGACAAGCCAAAAGAAAAACGGGGAATATTTGCTTTTTTAATAACTAAACGACGGCCCCCTATACCTGAAAGTGATGAGCAAGCACCCCACGTCCAACCGGAGAAACCAAAGGAAAAACGGAGGAGATTCGCTTTTTCAACGACTAAACGACAGCCCCCCATACCTGACTCCCACCCGATCTATCGACTTCATTGTTTGCTAAGGCGTTCACGACTCGGAATGAAATAACTCGATTATTTTGCGTTGTCAGCCTGAAAAACCTAAGTAGACCAAGTCCGCTTCAAGGGATCATGAACATCGACTGTCAAAACAGGCCCAAGGCCTTCTATCTCCAGACTTAGCTTATCTCCATCCTGAATAGGAGTGAGAGCTTCATGATGTGTTCCTGTGGATACAACGTCTCCTGGCTCAAGGGTCAAAACCTTGGTGACCTCCTCTAGCAATTCCGGTACGAACCGGTCCATTGAGTCCGTCGAAAAGTCATGCTGAAGTTTGTCGTTGACCCAGAGCCGCACCTGAAGTTGATTGGGGTCAGCAATCTCATCCGCTGTAACCAGAGCGGGTCCCATCGGACCAAAGGTGTGCCAACTCTTCCCCAAGAAAAATCCGCCGGGAAGTCCGCGGGCTGAACCATCTATGAATTGCGTATAGCCAAAGACATAATCCATTGCTTCGGATTGGGATATGCGCGTCGCTGTTTTACCGATGATAAGACTCAACTCGGGTTCAAAGTGAAAAACGCTGGCGTCTACGGGAGGGAGTTCAACGGTATCGCCTTTGCCAACGACTCCGGTAGGAGATTTAAGGAAGCCGTTAAATTCTCCACGATCGGGACGTGAAGCCTCTATGTAATTGCCTGCAAGACAGACCAATTGCCCAGGCCTCGGAAGGGGTGGCCTGAGACGAACCTGATCGAGGGAAATCCCTTCTTTCCCTGCAACAGCCTGTTCGATTTTAGGCTGTATTTCGCCCCAGCCAGTGATAACCATTTCCATAAGTTCCTGGGGGCTATGGTAGGAAATTCCCTCCAATGCAGGACTCGCATCGATAATCCGACTATCCCTTATCACGCCGAATTGATAGTCATTAAAAAGTGCTAGTTTCATATCGTAATTTTCCTTTCAGTCCATTGTGATGACGACTTTTCAAAAATAGAACGATAATTTCATTATAGCATGGTTCGTAGTAATTTCAACAATTTTTTGGCATGGTTTGGGGCCAGGTTAAAACTTTTTGCAACGCATTGCGCACTCACCGAAAAATTCATTGACTTACGGTTGAGAGATTGGTAAAATTGCCGGCAAAGAATTTGCGAGAATCTGTATTGGTCAACAACATGTTACACATCGGATCCAAACCTAACCCCCCGGCCCCCTTCCCTGCGAGGGAAGGGGAGTTAATTCTCCCCTCTCCTTGCAGGAGAGGGGCCGGGGGAGAGGTCTGTTGCAGATCTCCAATATGTATTTGACCCTTACAGAATTTGCGAGAATCCTTTAATATCCACAACCTACAACCGTTTAAATCCTGGAGCGTTTATGGAATACCGTATTCTTGGTAAAACAGGTTTGAATGTCTCAGTAATTAGTTATGGGGCTGCCCCTCTCGGAAGCGAGTACCGCGAGATTGACGAAGCCGAGGGAATCCGTTCCCTGCATGTCGCGCTTGATTTAGGGGTCAACTTTATTGACGTTTCGCCCTACTATGGACGGACAAAAGCGGAGACCTTACTCGGCAAAGGGCTGGCGAGTGTGCCGCGGGATAAATACTATCTGGCTACAAAAGTAGGACGTTACGACATTGCGGGTTTCGACTTTTCCGCCGAACGTGTTGTGGCAAGCGTAGACGAAAGCCTGGAGCGCATGGGGGTTGACTACATCGATCTGATTCAGTGTCACGACATCGAATTCGGAGACCTGGATGTCGTTGTCAACGAAACGATACCCGCCCTACGCAAAGTTCAGGAACAGGGAAAGGTCGGGTTTGTCGGCATCACTGGATTGCCGTTGAAGATCTTTCGTTATGTCATGACGCGCATAGAGGTGGATACCATTCTCTCTTACTGCCGCTATTCGTTGAATGATACTGCACTTGCAGATCTCATTCCTTTCCTGCAAGAAAAGAAGGTCGGGCTTATCAGCGCGTCTCCCCTCTCGATGCGGTTGCTTACCAATCGCGGTGCTCCGGATTGGCATCCGGCCTCGGACGATATTAAAGAAACATGCGCAAAGGCCGCTAAATATTGCCGCCAAAAAGGGGTTGATATTTCACAGTTGGGGATGCAGTTTGCGCTGTCTCACTCCGATATCCACACGACCCTGATGGGAACGGCTAATCCAGAGAACGTGAAGAAGAATATCGCTTGGATTGAACAACCGATTGACCATGAATTGCTTTCGGAGATGAATGCGATTCTGGCACCCATCTCTAATAAAACTTGGTTAAGCGGAAGGCCTGAAAATAATTAACACAAACTTGACAAGGAGTGGATGGTATCTCGCGAAACCACTGCTTGAGGCTCGGAGACAATCGACTATACCGCTGATAACACTTTTCTTTAATAGGGGAGCAAAATTCTGGACATGGAATTAGACTTCAATTTCCGTCTAAACCCAAATATATCGGACTTAGGCGGAATGATTCCGCCTCATCTCTTTATTTGAGTAAGGTTTTGAGTTTTCCCCATGTTGTTGTTAGTTTGGCATCTGGTTCGACAGCTTTTGGGACACCGAATGGATTTTCCGGATCGAATTCCTCCGGCGGCTCAATGAGACTGAACCAAACCCTGTTAATCCAGATAGGCCCTTGACCGTGTGAAGAGAAGCGGAAATCGGATCCGTTGGCACGATTTTCAAATCGCCCGTCCTTTTTGATATACCATGTATGGACACGCCATTCGTCGGTGCCTTCCGGTTTTAAGACGGGAAAAGCGCCATCGCCAGCACCACGAAATGCTCCACCTACCGGGCCAGCACCGTTGCTGTCGTATTGGCAATCGATCTGCTGTGCTTCGTTGGAATCGAAGTATTCCATGATAATCCACGCTTCATGCTTCCCACCGAACAGAAATACATCGTCAATCTTGAAATACATGTGGTTGTGTCCAGGGCCATTGTAAGGCCACGGATTTTCCAAACAATCCACTCCCTCTACGACAGCCGGTTCGGTCACTCCATCGCCTTGCTCGCTTTGTGTCAATAACACACCTTCGCTTTTTTTGCCAAGATCAACCCAGATGAAGTTCTTACCTTCTTCAGGTTCTTCCGCAGCGATTGCCGGCATGCAAGCGAGCAAAAGTGCTAAAAGAATAATAACTGCGCGTTGAATCTGTAGAGATGACATTATATTTCTCCTTGTTGTTTGGTCTGATGTTCCATAAAACAATTTCAAGAACCCACCAGTTATCGTATCAAATCTCTGACCATGAGGTCAATCAGAATTTGGACAACTTCGTAATGACGCCAGTGCTGCTTACAATAAAATGCTTAAGTTCGTGCCATTCGTTATCGGGTTAATAAACGCTGAGACGAAAACCTTAACCCTAGCCACGTGCCACAGAGCCAAAAAACAATCGTACGGAGGACACGGTATTTCTCGAAAATCCGGTTGTAATAGTGGCACTAAACTGGCTAATTTATCCTGTGCCATTTGAACTTCAATCCCCTCTTACAAATTTGACATCCGGCCCGCGCGGCTCAACTTTAATATCGGGGTCATCGATTTGACATTGCACACAGACAATCGATCCAACTGAAACGTTTTCCATTCTAGGCGCGAGTTTGCCTAACCGAAATGCAATCTGTCCAATTTCGTTTGCCGGGATTTTTCCATCGCACGTATCGCATGGAACGGCCTCCCCGGCTTTGACTTTCGCTAAGAGTTCTGCTGCTTTCATC
>JADFGN010000278.1 GCA_022567695.1 Candidatus Poribacteria bacterium
CGCAGACGAGAATCGGTTGAACACGTCGGAATGTCCAGATTGCTGCCAATCCAATCACCATTAATGCCAGCGCGTAGGATGCGATGTGGCATAGGTAGAGAAGCACAAGCATCAAATATAGCAACGCGATTCGGGGCGAGGTCATGTCGTTTCGATACCGCCACCAATACCCGATGACAAGGAAAAACAGCCCGAAACTGAGCGCGAAGTTGTAGAATCCCATGTGAAGCAGGTAGTTATAGGTGAACAAAAAGCCGAGCCACGCAAAGCACTCGCTTTCTCGATTGATGCTTCGTAGAAAATAGAAAAACGCACAGGGCACAAGCGCGATGATTAGCGTTAGCAAAAGTTTTTCAGCAATGAGCGGTGGAACGATGAACATCAATCCGGCCATTATCAGATGCGACATCCAATTGGGAAACAGCGTAAGATTGAGTTGAAAGATTTCGCGGGTTTTGTAAAGCGCAGGGTTGTGGTATTCTTTGAGCAGGTAGGCGTTGTAGATATGGTTCATGCCATCTTGCGACGGGAAGTAACGGAAACACCAGATTGGCAAGATATGGAGTACCAGCAGAGCAAGGAAGAGATGTCGCTTCGTGAAGAATCGTAGCCGTTCGGTTATCATAACGACGGCATTCTATCACATCTCGCATTTTCGCGCAACAGCAAATACCGCTCACCGAGTGGCATTTAATTGTCGGTAATTCAGCCGCTTGAGACGCACTTTAGTCGTGGGTAAACTTTCCACTTTGACCTTTTTACTTTAACGCCTGGTGTGAATTAATTTGGCGCAATTCTGTAGGGGTGTGGTTCCCGCGCCCATCGGTGGGTTCGGAGACCGAACCCCTACAAGCGTTGGATCCAATCAGAATCATGCTTTGAAAAAACTCACACCAAACGTTTTACACTTTTCTTTCTGACTCCAAACCATCAAGCGTTTCAATAGCGGCTGCGATAATCTTTTGATGATCGAAGGCAAGAGACGGTAGTTCAGTTGTTGAAAACCAACGCGCATCGACTGCATCTGAACCCGCAACAACATGCGCTTGTGTGGCATCAATAGCACCGTAATAAGCAACGGTAATGACTCGTCCCCGCGGATCGCGGTCTGGAGCACCGAAAGCCCCAAGCTGGGTTAATTGGACACGAGAAAGCCCCGTCTCCTCACGCAATTCACGCAATGCGGACTCTTCCAGCGATTCATCCATTTCAACAAATCCGCCGGGTAATGCCCAATGATCTTTGAACGGCCGGTTTTTACGCTGGATGAGCAGAATTTTCCGATCTATTGAATCTTCAGCGAAGAGTAAAATGTCAACTGTAACAGCAGGGCGTGGATATTGATAGCTGTACATTTTGCGTTTTGACCCCTTCTCAAAAACGTCCTATGAAATACCTAATCAATGTAAGTAGTCGGACAGAATGGCGTATGATTTCTGGGAAGCGTGGAAATCTGTGGGAACAATCCCGAGACGGATATTGGCCCTCTGATAGTAAAAAACCGGACGAGTTTACCCAATGAGGGATTCCACGTCACATAGCTATTCTGCCAGCAGTTCACGCAGATACATAGCGGCTAGGCGCACCTGCTCGACCCGGTCTTCTTCTTGACCTTCGTACACGATGGATATACATCCATTGTAGTTGACCTGTTTCAAAATGCGCACAATTCTCTCATAGTCCAGCCACTCCTCTTTACCACTTTCAATTTTGTAGAACTTTGTGCGGACATACATGGCATGCGGTGCCGTCTGTTCCATGAAATGGTAAAAGTCGATGTCCGGACCTGTCTCTCCTCTTGGATACGACCCCGGCGATCCGACCCACTGGCCGGTATCCATAATAAAGGTAAAATTTTCCCGATTGGTCTCGCGCCGGATGCGCAGCATCTCATCACCTGTGGATGGATGGTTCTGCAGCCCCACGGCGATGCCTTTGGTGGCGGCGTAATCGGCCACTTCCTGATAACCGTTAATCATCGCCGGCCACGCATCCTCGCCATCAGCGTTCTTTTCTGGCACCGTCGCACAGAATACACGGATGATAGGCGATCCAAGGAAGGCAGCCAGATCAACCGCTTCCTTACACTGCTGTGCATGTTCCCGTCGTTGGGTCTCCGTTCCGAGGAACAGACCGCTCACACCGATGTAGCCTATCGGCAGTCCGTATTTCAGGCACATCAGCTTGATGCCGCTGAGATAGTCCGGGTCCGTCGAGGTGAATGCCCGTTGATGGAAATCGACAATATCCAGCCTCAAATCGGAAGCGGTCTGGATGAAGTCCTCAACGCTTGTATTTTGTAAACTCAGATAGTTTGAACCAATTTTGATCATGATTCCTATTTCCTTTCCTTTGGTTTGTAGAGCCGCGAGCCTTTGTCCTCTCCACGATAGCGGGGTGCGGAGATAACGCTTTTTTGGGCTTCGGTGAGTTCGTCGTAAAACGGCGGTAGTGTGTAGGTGCCCATCACCGACTCGGCCACAACACCGGAATTGTAGCGGATAATAACCGAACGTCTCTGGTGGTTAGCACCCCACGGTAGAGCACCGTGCATCAGACATTCGACAAACAGAATGGCATCGCCCGCCTTCGCGGGAAGTTGGACGATTCGATCTTGGTGCGTATGATAGAGACGGATGTCGTCGGGACACGGAAAGTTCGCCTTGTGACTACCGGGCAAGCAGGCGAAACCACCATCTCCTGGCCCCACATCGGTCAACTGAACAGCCATGTTCGTCATGCCGCAATACATGCGGCCGTTACGATAGAGGAAACCACGCGAGCGATCGTAGGGTTCGCCGCCTTCGTGGAACCAAAAGCCTTCAGCGCCCTTGTCCATCGTGATGATGCCCAGTCCCTCGAGTCGGAACCCGGAACCGAGTAATTCCTGTAGGTACGGCGTGAGTCTGGGGTGGGCGATCATCTCGCGGAACACATCGCAATACGGCTTCTTCCATGTCAACATGCCTCCGAGGTCGCCACGGCCGGTTGTGCCGCGCAACGTTGTGGATTCGTTGGCAAGATCGTTTGGCCGGATGCGGATGTTATTGGCGTAATGATCGATGGATGCATTGGCCTCCGCCACTTCTTCATGTGATAGCGCGGCTTCTATAACCAAATAACCGTGCACATCGAACAGATACTTCTCGGCTTCTGTCATCGCCAAAATCTCCTGATTTAGAATTGAACGATTTGTTGGCTGTGCCTTTCGCCATACCAAGCACCAGTCTGAGATTTACCAAAGCCATCAGACTCTCCTCCTATAGCTCTTTCTGTAGCAGATACCACATTATTTTGCATTTGCCATTTGTTCGATTTTGGAAATTATAGCACGATTGCAAAAGAAGTCAAACCCAAAAATCTATCTCATTTCTCCGTAATATCAGGTTTTCACAATGCGTTCAACAGGATTATCGGGAAGAAATTCTCTATAAAATTTTCGGCGGGAATTTTTTCTGGCTAAAGTTCGTTAGGTGTGCATAGGTGATCGTCGAGCATGAGTTACTGAATCACATGCACCCGATTTTTCCCACGCACCGTTTCATCAGCCATCTTTATCGGTCTTTCAATCACGGCGATGAACTGTCCATCCGCACTCATATCAATCGTATCGTAGGGGAGTTGCCCCTCTGTGCGGTAGGTATATAAGTATTTAGCGAGTCCTCCGCCATCCGTGGTGAGATCAAAGACAGAAACACCGTGGAGTTGTTCTTCAACGTTCCCACTCCGTTTGGAAACACTGACAGCAGCATATTGACCCGCAGCATCAACACGCAAGCCCTGCGGCATGTTTTCCAACGTCCATTGCCAAATTTTTTCTCCCGCCCACGAGTAAGCGAATAAGGTCATGCCATTCGGGTGGGCAGATGGCGGTTGCTGTGCGCCCTTTTGTAGATGATATGGGATAAAGGTATCGCCCGTTACGAAAAGTGCGAAGTCATTGGTAGCTGCAATCATCCCAGCGGTTGCGGTGATTGGAATGCCGCTGACCTCAAGCGGCGTCGTCAGATCTGAACGCCAAATCGGCTCGGCTTTCCCAACATTGAAAATGAACCCTCTCCCGTCGTCTGTTGTGAGGTTGATAAAGTTTCCATCAGGTGAAACACCCAACCCTCGCCAGAATGTCACTTTCTCAAAGTACGGCTTGAGCGGCTCGAAAGTATATTCCCAACGGAGTTGACCTGTCTCACCATTGATGACATATAGCGTTCCAGATCTGAATTCCGAAGACATATCGGGTTCGGTTGTATCACAAACGAGTGCGATAGTTTTTCCATCACGGCTAAAATCAAACCATCTGATAACCATCGGTATGGCTTGAGTGCTGGGCCATTTCCACTTCAAATTTCCCGTTTCTCCGGCGAATCGATAGAATTGCGATTTTTTTCGACTCACCCCATTTTGGTTCCATGAGTGGACTCCCGCCACAAACACATCTCCGTTATCCGTTGTCGCGATGCGATAAGGTCCCGGATACTGTACCCATGCGTACACGTCGTTCGCATCCTTGGGGATTGATGTGTCAATATCATCTGCCGTGCGATACTTCCATAACAGTTTGGGCTTTGCGGGGGAAAGATCATAAGCATAGATGAAGCCATCGGCCGATTGCTCGCCGATGTAGAAACGCTTTCCGTCTGGGCTGAAGGTCGCGTGTTTAGCGTACCCTTCCGAAATGCGTGTCTTCCAGATCAACTGTCCGGTAAGCGACTGAACAATCGCTAAATGTCCGGTGTCGGTTGCGATGGCAAGCTGCTTCGCGTTGGGTGAAAAGGTTACTGTGGTGGCCTTCGCCGGACGCTGCAAATTTTCCAACAGAGACAAAAGATCGTCCAATTCGATGACGCGGATGCGATAAGGGATCGGTTTGAATGGAGAGGTAACGTCGGCTTCAAATTGGCGATCAGCTCCCCACTGTAGTCCAATGTGATAAGACGCTTGCGGTTCCCACGCAAATCGAAGGAAAAACCGCTTGTCGTCAATCCACTGCCCGGTAACTGGGATTGATTCGGTTTCAGATTGAAGTGTTACTCGTGGACTGGATTGCTTGGTTTTCGAGCCGCTTTCTGCCAACTCAATAACAATACCAGACCGCGTAAAAACGACCTGTCCTTTGAGCATCTTCTCTCCCTGCGCTGTACCGATCAGCGTGGAGAAAAAAAGCAGCAGGACAAGATATGTGATTCGTCGTAAATGCAGTGTGTTCATAGGATAGCCTCCATTAAATTAAATTGAATCAATCTCCCTATTCCCTCGTTCCTAATCTTCTTTCATTACTCCGCAACCCGCGAGAGTCCTTTTCCCAATCTTTTACCCAAAAGCACGCCGACAAATGTATAAGCAAACCCATCAACCAAGAGCCGTGTCAAAATATACCAGTCGGCATAAAAAAGTCGGTAGAGCGTGATGCTCAGTTGGAAATCTGCGTAAACGGCGAGCGCATCGCAAATCCCGAATACCAATGCCCAAATCAACACATGCGAGACTTTGCGTGTCAGCCAGAAACCCGCTTCCAATAGCAGAACGGTTGTCCCTGTGTAGAGCAACGCTATGGGGGTGAGGAGCCCAAGCATGATGCCGCCAAGCAGTAGCCGCACGGCTGAAACGAGGGTGATGACGCCCGATCTGCGAATAAGCATGAGCAGCGATGTAAGTAGGGCGTAATAGAGCATTTCATTGATCAGTCCAGTAATAAGGAATGCGATTGGACCAAGCAGTGCAGAAATTAGGTTAGCAAGCAATGTTGAAGGAACGCTGACAAGAACGAAAATTGTCGCGCCAAAGAGGGCAATTAGAATGAGTTGTTTGGTGGTAAATCGGCTGAAGAATCGTTGCCGAAAACCAATCAGAAAAAAGAGTCCTAAACTTGTGGAGACAAACATGATACCGGTCACAAAAAGCGCGTGTCGGTTCGGCGTGACAATCAGCAAGGGATATGTCGCATCCAGCACAGTTGCATTGCTTCCCCATATCTTCACTTCAATGGCACGTTCGTAACGCCCCGCGCCTGTCAGATCGCTGAAGTCGCGCAGATGGGGCGGACTAAAATAAATCGGCAACGGGACATCGGTGGTGCTTTCGCCTGCTAAACTGACAAATGCGAGGGTACGGTTCGTGCCAGCGTTGATGGCGTCGGGCGGAGCAAGAAAAGGAATCGCTTCCCCGCTTTTCAGAGCGCGATTCATTGACGTGACGATGACATGGATGGTGTCCTGACCACGATTACGGAGACGGACCGTTTGGTAGGTAGCCGGCTGAAAATAATTGATTTGGTGACTTTTTACACCTAACCATCTGCCGAATCCACCAAATAGTGGACGGGAATAGGAGATTGCATCCGGGCGTTGTCGCGGATCGAACACGCCCGCGACATCTGTCGGCATTAACACCTTTTCGATTGAAAGTTGCTTTTTAATATCGTCTATAGGCGAAGAACTTAAAAAAAGACTGATCGTTCTCTCCCATCGATCTCCCGATGGACTTTCAAAGATCGCGTGCCCCTCTATCCTAGTGGAAGCTGGAAGCGCATTATCCGGGATTTTTAAGCGCAGTTGACTATACCAAACCTCCGACTCGACGGTCAATTTTCCTGATGCAACCAGCGTAGTTTCCTCAATCTCTGCCTGTCTTTTCCCCGACCTCTCCCCCGGCCCCTCTCCTGCAAGGAGAGGGGAGAGAGGGGCTGAAACTGAGGGAGTCCCTTCCCCTTCTTTCTCCCCTTTCCCTCTAAGGGGGGTTAGGTTCCAAATCGAAGGTAATTGCGACACCTGAATCACAGATGGGATACGAAGTTCAACGCGAAAATTGACGGGAACGACCAAACCATTTCGGACCAGCACCGTTGCTGTCATCTCACTGCCCTGCAACACCAATGATTTGGCAGTTTGGGAAGGAGCATTAAATTCTGCACCAACCGTGCCGTAGGGAATGGCAATATCAATCGAACCTCGCGGATCGCTTTGAGGGGCCTGCACAGTTTGGGCTGTCAATTCGCCATGATTTCGCGTCACCTCAAATCGATACATTCTTCTTTTTTCCCATCGAAAATAGAGCGATTCCGTGCGACGTGCATATCCCCCGATATCGAGTTGGGCGACGAGTGTATCACGATCGAAGGCACGAATACGCTGAATCGGTACTTCATCGTTTGTGTCAAAGTGAATTTTTGCTCCAAGCGGGAAAAAAGTGATATTCCATGAGGGCGTTGGTTGTTCGCCCTTCGGTGAACAACCAACGTAGAAAAGTGAAGCAAGAAGTAAAAGGCAGAACGTCAGAAATCGAAGTGAAGGAAACGAGAGAGAATAGAAGTCAACTAATTTGCCGATCCGTCCATTTCTCAATTCCCTAAATTTCTGAATTCCTGAGTTCATCTTGTCCCGTATCTATTTCAGAATTGCCATTTTGCGCGTTGCGGTAAAGTGATCGGCAAGCAGTTGATAAAAGTATACACCACTTGTGACACGTTCGCCGATCTCGTTTTTCCCATCCCAGAAAGCCGCCTGCGACTTGGAAGTGTAGACGCCAGCACGTTGATAGCCGAGTTCGAGGTTGCGAACAAGTTGCCCTTGCCCATCGTAAATACGTACGATGACCGGACTGCTAGCGGAAAGCTGGAATGGAATCCACGTTTCGGGGTTGAACGGATTTGGGTAGTTTGCCAAGAGCTCTGTATCCGTCACGGTCGGGGCAGGATTTTCGAGGTACAAGCGTAAATAGTCGGCGATGCGTCGGATTGTGGGCGATTCATCCGGATAAGATTCCAAAGCTGCAATTGCCTGTTGAATCCGTTTGTTGTCGAGTTTGGGATCGACGACTTTGCCAAAAGGAGCAGCGAAAACGCGCTCCCCAAAGTGCGCACTAACGAGAACAAGATCGAGGATATTGACAATTCCATCCGAATTGAGATCTCCTATGATTGCGCTGCCGACTTCACCAAAGTGATTCGCCACAAGAACGAGATCGAAGAGGTCAACTGCGCCATCACTATTCACGTCGGCTTTCGCTATCTCCGACGGTGCAAGTTGAGCGATTGCCACGATTGAAGCAGCAGGGCCAACACGATACGTCTTGATTAAGGTTTCGTCGGGGGCCATAACGCGCAATTCATCCTGTCCTCCGCCCGTCCAGTCGGGAATTGTGACATACACGTTATCATTCTGATCGACCGCCAAACCTGCCCCGCCGGTGAAATCGGCAAGGGCATCGTTCCGATCGCGAATCCACTTTTCGCTTGCCAGGTCGTAAACGAGCAATCCCCTGTTTGTGAGAAAACCGTCGTTCATAAAAACCTGTTTCTTGCTATTCAAAACAAGCGAGAAACCTGGAGTTGTTCTAAGTCTGACTGTTTTTTCGACCTCATCGGTGGTGGTGTCGATGATTGACAGGTTGCCCGGAATAAGATTGAAATCTCCAGCCGACAGCACGAGAACTCTAGATTCACCATCGTTTGTGATGCCTGTCGCATTCGTCGGCATGGGAATCGACTTCAGGACGGTATCGGTTTGCGTATCAATCACCGTTACACTGCTATCCATATAGGTGACAGCGAAGCTAATTGGATCGACGACGAATGCCGGGTTAGTCACATAAGCCTTGCCGTTGAGCACTGTGATGCCTGTCGGCTTCAGTTCACCACGAATGATATCGACAACGCTTCGTGTGGTCAAGTCCACAACTCTAATTTCATTGGTGCCATCACACGTGACGTACGCTTTGGATTGATTGACAAAAGCGATTCGTTGTGGCTGAGTGCCATCGCCGATCGGAATCGCTCCAAGGCTGACTCTATTTCTCAGATCGATAATCTGGACATTGTGGCTGAATGTATTGACGACGTATCCGAGCTCGCCTAAGATCTGAATATCGCTCGGCACAGATCCGAGCGGAATGACCTCGTTGTCAACAGCTTTCTTGACGTTAGGTTCATTAAGGTTGACAATTGACAGGGAAGTGGAAATTCCGAGTTTTGGATTTGTCAAGGCATTGACAACAACGGCTAAATTTTGAACGTCCTCTTGGGCCGAAACGGTAAATACAACAAGCATCAAGATTGTGGAAACGAACATGAACGAGGTTTTGCGTATATTCATTGATTTAACCTTCCTTTCATTGATGATTTTGATACCGACATACACAAGTCGGCACTTCGTAGCATCCCTTCAATCTACTGGAGACATAGCTGAAGGATATTTTTCTTGCAGAACGACTTCTTGAATATCAATGTACATGAGCGAATCTTCCGTACGCTTTGAATAAGCACGAACGTGAATACTTCTCTGGAAAGGGGGGCCATCGACAACCAAAGTATGATATTCCCCTTGTTCTCCGCAAACATCAAGCCCTGTTTCTGTACTTATTGTGCGTAACTGTTTTAAAGAATCCTTATTAAGTTCCATTCCAAGCCATTCATCTGTAAACCAAGGCTTCTTTACACAAGAAAAAATGGCTTTAAATTTGTATGCAAGAAGCCGATTGAGAAGTTTTGGTCTGTCACACCCCCACAATGGAGTTAGGACATCAATACCAGAATATTGGCTACATTCCCTGATCCAGTTGGGATGACCATCAACTTCTGCAATATCGCCAGTTATCAACGTATCGATTTCATATCTTTCTTTTAAAGAATGAATTGCTTTTTGATAACTTTCTTTGATTGGCTCATTCACTTCGAGTGTGTAATGTGGCAGGCACAAAGCCTCTGCTTGATATTTCATAAAACGAAGCGGATGGGCAAGAAATTTGGGTTGACTGGGAACGAAAGTCACG
>JADFGN010000279.1 GCA_022567695.1 Candidatus Poribacteria bacterium
GTCTACGGATCTCCCCTCCTTACGAAAGAGGGGCCGGGGGAGGTTGGCGAAAATTGTCCGCCCCTGAACCGGCCGGGGGAGGTTGTCCGCCCCTAAACCCCGAAAAGGAAAAGCAGTTACTAAAAAGCCACCTCAAACAGCAGCCGCATATCCGTCTCAGTACAAGGACGGGGATTGAATTTATAGCAGTGATCTAGCATCGCGTCCTGCGCGAGTTTCGGAATGCGCTCCCGATTCAACCCCGCAGCACCTAACCCCTCCGGCATACCGAGTTCCTTGTTCAGCAATCTCACCTCATCAATCGCAACACTCGCCGCTTCCTCTTTCGTCATATCCGCCGTATTGATACCCAGCGCAGCAGCGATCTCCGCATAACCATCAACGGCATGCGGCAGATTAAATTCCATCACATGCGGAAGCAAGATCGCGTTTGCGACACCGTGCGGAATAGGCGCGTCTGTCGAAAGCTGATGCGCGAGAGAATGGACGGCGCCCAGTCCTTTTTGGAAAGAGAACGCTGCCATCGCAGACGCCATCAACATTTGTCCCCGCGCCTCAATGTCGTCGCCGTGATGGTAGGCTTGGCGGATATTCATCGCCAAGATTTTCAGGGCTTGCAGCGCAACCCCCTCGGCAATCGGGTGATACCTTGTTGCGACATAAGCCTCGATTGTGTGGGTCACCGCATCCATGCCCGTCGCTGCCGTCAATCCGGGAGGCATGCCGACGGTCAATTCAGGGTCGAGCAACGAAAGCGAAGCCATGTTGTGGGGCGTGACGATTGCCCGCTTCCGCGCACGATTTGTTGTGTTGTGCGACGTATCGGTGATTACCGCACCTTGCGAAACCTCGCTGCCCGTGCCGGCTGTCGTTGGCACACAGATCAGTGGGGAGAGGTTGCTGGTGACCCGCTCAAAACCGCCAACATCGGCGTAATAAGGTTCCAGCGGTGGCTCATGGGTTGCGAGGATACGGATTGCCTTCGCTGCATCCATGACACTCCCACCGCCAACTGCGATGACCAAATCACAGCCATTTGCAAGATAAACCTCCATCCCTTCGATGGTGCTGAGATCGGTTGGATTCGGCTGTATGGCGTCGAAAATCACATGGTCGATTCCAGCTTCTGATAGCGGTTGGATGGCCTTTGCCAGAATGCCAGCCTTCGTGATTCCTTCATCGGTAACGATCAATGGTTTCTTGCCACCGAAGGATTTGACATGCTCGCCTAAGTTTTTAATCGCCCCAACACCGAATTCAATGCGTGGAGGTAAAAAGTAGTTTATGATAGGTCGTTGTGCCATTTCGCGCTCCTTATTCTTCTTTCTTCTGCAATGCATTCTCTGATACTAAGCTTAATCCCAGACGATGTCTACCACCCCTGAATCTGTAATTTGGTGATCACTCGTAATCATCGGAACTTCCAAGTGTTTTGCTGTTGCCACAATTAACCGATCATGCAACTCCAAACCAGAGATTGTATCTGCGACCATGACAATCTCTATGTCTAGGTCTACAATTCCATAATTGTCTGCGTTTTCTAGCACTTCTCTCATCATGTCCAAAGTCAAGGGAATTCGGTTTTTCTCAGCTAAATACATGATTTCTGCGAGTGAGATGATGGACACCCAGATTATATTCTCTCCTCGGTTGGTACCCTTTAAAACCTCCTGTGCCTTGGTCCCTAACGCTCCTGACCGAGAAAAATGTCTGATTAGCACCATTGTATCTGCTACGTATTCCATCTTTCTGACCTCCTCAATAGCTGTTCAGCCAATTCCTTACGGATTTTTTTTATCTCCCCTTCTAAATCGAGGATTTTTTCAAACCCGATACCTTCCCAAATTCCCTCCAAATTTACTATTCTCCTTTCCGTTTTCTTTTGTTCGAGTAAAGACTGAACCAAATTGTTGACTTCCTCGACCTCTTCTGGCGAAAGTTGAGTTAAATTCCATTTAATCTTGCTTTTCATAGCGCTTGCGTTCATTGTCTTTTTCCTTTATGTTTCACTTTTTTCTAAAGCCGTTGATAAAACCTCGACCAATGCATCGAGATGAACATGCCGGAAGAACTCAGAAAGCCGCTTCTGCTTCGGTTTTGTGGGTAGCAAGATGAAATCCGGGCGATGCTTTTGGATCAGCTCAAAAACCTTGCGATAGGCATGGCTTGTCGCATACCCGACGATGAGTTCGTAATGATCGGCGTGCTTGTCGAGGTAATCGTTGAACCGAACCGCACAAAGCTGGATTTGAGCCGTATTTCGAGGTGACAACTGAAATTCGTAGCGTACGAGGGCATCCTCCGATTCAAACTCTTCAGGCACAGGGCCATAGAGGCCCGATAGCGTGATTTTGTGAATTGCGGAAGGGACTACAAAGGCGGTCTGAAGTTTGGTGTTGATGATGGTATGAGTCCGGGAAAGAGAATACGGCTTTTTTCCCGCGCAGGGAATTGTTAAAAGAATCCGCTTGTTTTTAGGCGGCTGATAATCGGACGGAATGCGGAACGAATCCGGCGTGTAATTCAAAGAGATCGTCTTGTCCTTATGCTCTTCCTCGTGGAGAAACAGGGCTTCTTGGTGTTCCGTTTGATACGTGAAAATTTCCAACTGATTCGGGTTACGTCGGCGAGTTTTCTTTGAAACGCTTATAACGTTTCTTGCCATTCGAGCCGCAAAAGCATCATCATTTGTTGCAAGCCAATCAACTGCATTCCGAATGCCACGGGCAGTGGAAGCGTGATTGACTAAGGCTTCAAGGACATCATCCGCTACAATTGCCGCTGTCATACTCGCAAGCGTTTCGGCCTCCATCTCAAAGTTATGCAACGCGATAGCAGCGTAATATTCGCTTTTGTATTTTCCCGTCGAAGTCCGCCGATAGCTTCTGGCTTCCATAAACGCCTGTTGCATCTCCTCAAGGGAGGTCTCCCGACAAACCCGACAGGTACATTCCATCGTGTCCAATTCCATAATCTTCAACTTTTTTTGCGTTTCAGGATGGGAATAACCGAGATTCCGCGCTGACTGAATGTAGCTCGTGCTGTCAAAACTATCGACCCCTAAGTATGCCAGTATCGGCATCAGGTTGCCAGAAACGCCGAACGCATGGACCGGCGTTCGAGCGCGTTCTGACTCTGGAATGCCGTCGGTCGCCCCACAGATTCGCGATAGGACTGCCGAATCGCGGAAGCCTCGTAGCGGAACGAGCGAACCAACCGCAAGCCCGAAAGAAGGTAGCAAGCCTTTCACCCGCTCAAAGACTCGCGAGACATAATTCTGAATATCTTCTCTGGATTGCCCATGACAGCAGATATACAGGTAGGGTGGCTCGTCCATGTCCGAAAGTAATTCTGCGACACGGATGGCATTTTGAAGACTTCGGTTCATCCGAACCTCTGCCTCATCGCGGACGAGACCGGGCGGCAAGGGATAATCCAACGATGCGATGATGTCTCCTCCGCAATCGACCTGAAATGCGAGAATATCCTCCGCTTCCGACTCCTTGTGAATCCCGTATTCAGACAGATCTAAGCCCGCATTGTAAAGTAGCTTGAACCCACCTGAATCCAGAAAAAGCGGCGCGTCATAAGGTTCGTTGACTTCCTGATACCGCTCACGCATTGGTTTCTCCCGCCAATACGCAATGTGTTTAGCGGTCAGGTTGAAATCGAGAAAATGCAGCACTTGAGACAACACAGGCATGTTGTTCTTCATAAAATCTCGAAGTAGGTATTTCCAGATGCCGCCGCCGCGTGGACTTGTGCCAGTCATGAATGAAATAACCGGATACAAGATCGGTGTTGATAAAGGCGGCAGAGCTTTACCATTTTGCGTGAAGTTTGCGTGAGGTCTCAAGCAGAATTCGCCGACTCTGCCGTTTTTTCTTTGGAGTGTTGTTTGATAAATCGGAAAGTTGTTCATTTCTGAATGTTTGATGTTATGAAGTGACCTCCATTTTTCTGGACATGATTTTGGCTTTCGTTGGCCAGTTTTTCCACTGAAAATTTCTTCAGATGTCGGCAGACAGTTGAATCGGTAGGTTCAACACAAACTCTGTTCCTTTGCCCCTCTCGCTCTGTACATCAATGCTTCCCTTGTGCATCTCTACAATTTGATGGGCAGTCGCCAACCCAAGCCCTTGACCGCTGCCCACAGGCTTGGTGGTAAAGAACGGATCGAATATCTTTGGTAGCACATCTTCATCGATGCCCTTTCCGTTGTCCTTTACAGAAATCTTCACACAATCTCCATCAACCCATGTTTTAATCCACACCTCTCCCTTCCCTTCGATGGCATCCACTGCATTTTGAATCAGGCTCATAATCACCTGATTCAACTGTCCGGGATAGCACTGAATCAGAGGAATGTCAGACAATTCCTTGTGGACGATGATTTTCCCCTCCAACTGGTTGCGCAAGAGTGCCAAGGTACTTGAAATGCCAGAGCGAATGTCGGCTAATTGAAATTCAGCTTCATCCAACCGGGCAAAGCTCTTTAAACTGTTCACAATATTGGTAATACGTTCACTGGAAGCTAAGGTCACCCGGTTGCTTTCTTGAAGAATCTTTAAAGTGCGTTGAAACTTCCTGCTGTTTCTGATTTCATCAACAGTCTGACACGTCTCTAAAACTTCTGTGATATTTGTGATACATCGAGTGGAGACGTCAGCCGCGCTATTGATGGCTCCTATGGGATTATTTACCTCATGTGCAATACCCGCGGTAAGCAATCCGATTGATGCCATTTTCTCTGCGTGAATGAGCTGTGTTTGTGTTTCGGCCAAAGCTTTATTTTTTAGCTGTAATTCTTCGTGGGCAAGTTCTCTGCTACGAACAAAAAAGTTCATCAACCCGAACACAATGACTGATACTGCTAAGATATTTATGACAAATAATAAAGTCACCATTGTTGATGAACTAGGCGGCGCATACGTCTTCAGGTGGCTGTCTATGACCCCGGATACAACTGTCAGAAGGAGATAAGCCCAAAACCAGCGAAGTGTCAACCGAGCGTCTTGAAATGTCAACGAGCCTAGCAAGGATATCATTGCCCAGAGCATAACAGCACCTGATGATACGAATCCACCGAGCAACCACTGAAAAAAGAACGGGAGTAGTAAACTTAATGAGATTTGGATAAAACGAGCGGCTCGAAATTGCTTTGAAACGGAAAAGTAACAGAGGTTCACGGCCGTCAACAGAACGTATCCAAATGGAATGGAGGCGGGCAGTAAAAGTCCTAGGTAAAGGCATATAGCCCCCCACATAATACCACCGCCACTCATCAAAAGCGCCATATAGATTAGAAAGCGTTTGGCAAGCTTTTGCTTTTCTGTATCTGCGGGTTGATTTCCTATATCCACAAGTTGCTTCAAATAACGATTCATATGAGTTACCTGTAAAGTTTGGGTGAGGTCAATCCGCCTCCAAACGGGCTGCCCCCCACTCTTTTCCTTCCAACTCGCGCAACTCGACCTCAACAGCTTTGAGTGTCACATCAAATGCCTCCAATTCCTTGGAGACGTTTGTATAGAAGTAAACCGCAAGCATTTCGCAAGTCGGACATGCCGCTTGTTCTTCAGTCAGTGCAAGATTTTCGTTCAGGTAGGTATTGGCGAGTTTCTCGACATACGGATCTGTAATTCCCCGAAGTTTGAGGATGTCGATCACCATGCCGTTTTTCGGAGTGCCTCTGACAAACAACTTCAATGTCCAGAAGTGGTTGTGGGTTTTTTCCCGCACAGATAGACTATGACTTGCATAGAATTCAAACGGAACAGTGATAGTGGTATGCAATTTTTCATTCCTTTCGTCGGGTTTGATATGCGATTTCATGCACAATTGGCATCAAGAAAAAATCACAATAGCGGTATAGACAAGCATCGAAATGACGTTAACAGTGACTAAAGCCCCTCGGGACAGACGAGATTGCAGACGGGGGTAAAGAAAGACAGAGGCGACAATTATCGCCAGAATTTCAACGACTGAAGCGATCTGTCCGTAATGATCGGTTTCCCAGTATGAAATTGGGCTAATGAAAGTATATTGGGAGAAGGGAAAAAAGTGCCGATGTGCATCTTCTCGGTGGAGAAAAAAATCGGCAACGCAATGGAGCAACATACTCCAGCAGAAGACCGTTATTCTTTCAGATCTGAAATAGTAGCCAATTCCCAAGGCAATGAGGATAAACGGCATCGAGTTGAAAATATCAAAGATATTCTGCCACTGCGGAAGGAAGTATTGTTCTGACCAGATTTTTCCCTGCGAATGTTTAAGAATTAGCGTTTCAATTCCGAAAAAGATAAACATCGGCAAATCGGGTAGCACTCCACCAAGCAAGGCATAAAGATGCAGATGTGGTTTGTCTTTCCGGGAGAGCAGGGCAACATTGATAATCGCGTGGGATTGAGTGTTCATTAATCTGTTGAGGTAGGAGCTTCTTTCAATGCCAATCGCTTCTTAATGTTTGCCAACATTTCCACCGTCGCTGCCCACTCAACGAAATCCATTTTATCGCCCATTTCGCCATTTTCATAGCGTCTATAAAAATCTGCTGACTTTAATGAATAGTCATCTTCAAATTCTACAGTTTGGTTCGTCAGGCGTGCTTTAAGTTCAAGCATGCGGGTGAGTTCACGTGCCAGCAGTTTATCAATAGTCATATCTAGCACAGGGTCAACCGTCGAACTATCGGCAGCGATATATTGTTCTAGCCGTCTGACTTTTTCAAGAGTCGTAATCATCTTCTCATGTCCTTTGCCTGAATGTGAAAGAAACTTTCTAATGCATATCCAATTTTAACATAGAAGTCTGTTAAGCGTCAAAAGTAAAGCTACCCAGTGTTACTCATGCTATCTATCATAAAACGCTGAAAGATAATCCATCCTCAGCGAAAATTTCAGTCGTGTATTTTTTATTGACGCCGTCTACCTGAAGTGGTATGATTGATGAAAGGTATTTTATCGCACAAAAGGGTTAAAAGCCAATTGAAATTTGACGCACAACGGGCTTACCATCATATTGCTCAACTCGCCTTTCCAAGAGCGGTGGGCAGTACGGGTGAATCCAAAGCGAGAACTTATATTGTGGAGCAGCTTTCGCGGTTTGGATTGCATGTGGATGAGGAAGCTTTTCAGTTTACCTTATTTCCCGCAGAGTTCTTGCCACGATTGGTTTCTGCAGTATTTACCGTTGCCGTAATTATCGTCTGCTGGATAGTCACAAGCCACCCGATTTATGCAAGCCTTTTGTGCATGAGCCTTCTGCTGATCTCTCTTGCCTTGACGCGGTGGAAGCGATCGCTGGAGTGGTTGTATAACGTTGGTAAAATGCACGCCTCAACAAACATCATCGGCCGAACAAACACATCTTCTGAAGCCATCCTTGACCTCATCTTCATTGCGCACTACGATTCCAAATCGCAGATCTTGCCGATTGCTGTGAGGGCATTATGCTACTGCGTTGCCGTCGTCGGAATGATCGGGTTAACACTGTTGACAATCCTTCAGATTCCTTTTCACAACCGACTGCCTTCGTTGCTAATCTGGGGAGTTGGCGGCTGTATTTGTTTGTGCTTGACGCTTTTGCAATTCAACTTCACACAAAATCGATCGCCCGGTGCGTTTGACAATGCTTCAGGCGTCGGAGTGCTGTTGGAGTTAGCACAATCGCTAATCAAATCTAAGTCTACGGACACAGAGTTTTCGCACGCCAACATTCGGCTGACCTTCCTATCGCCGGGGGCTGAAGAGTACGGCATGTGCGGCGCATTGCGCTGGATTCAACGGCACGCACACGAATACCATCCGGATAGGACTTACGTTATTAACCTAGATGGCGTTGGCGCAACCGGGAAGATCACTCTTATCACGCGCTACGGCATCCCACCTTTGGTGACAGGCAAACGGCTAGGTCGGAGGATACGCGAATGTGGAGCAGAAATCGGTATTGATGTATCGGAGATTTACTCTCCGGCGGGGGTGGGATATGATGGGATTCCGATTGCCAGTCGTGGCTTTGAAACAGTAACGCTTTCGGCTGGAGGATTTGGTGGGGCAACGATGAAAATTCACTCAAAACGGGATGGAATAGACCTCATTGATCAAGACAGCTTACAGCGGGTTGGGGATTTGATTGTGCATTTTGTGAATGCCCTGAATCCAAGGAAGGCTATCTAGATGCAAAGTGGCAGCACCTCTATTACAGGCGTGATTCTCGCTGGTGGACGTAGCCGGCGAATGGGACAGAACAAGGCATTGATGCGTCTGGGAAATAGTACGATTATTGAGCATGTCATTCGACGGATGCAAGCTGTCACAGACAATCTTTTGCTGATTACGAATACACCTCAATTTTACGCTCATCTCGATTTGCCAATGCACCCAGATCTTGTTCAAGGGATGGGAGCTTTAGGCGGTGTCTACACCGGACTCACCTGCGCGACAAATAGCACCGTGCTTTGTGTCGGGTGCGACATGCCGCTATTACAGCCAAACCTCCTGACCTACCTCACCTCAATTCTCGGAGAATACGATGCGGTTGTTCCTTCCGTCAAGGAGGCAAATCGCCCCACCCCGACATTTCAGACGCTATCCGCTGTTTATTCTAAACGGTGCACCTCGATTATTGATCAGATGCTCAATGAAGGGGAATTGCGCGTTCATGCGTTGTATGAACGCATTTCCGTTCGTATCGTTGAACCTTCTGAATGGCGTCGGTTCGATCCGCGAGGACTTTCATTTTTTAACATTAACACACCAACAGATTTTGAAAAAGCAAAACAGGTGCTAAATGATTAGGAGAAAAGATTCAAGATTTCAATATAAATAATTGACTGAACTTGGAGGAAAATCATCATGCTAACCGTCGAAGAAGCACGTAAACGGATGTTAGATTCCATCCCCATCCTATCACCAGAAAATCGGAGTATCTTGAATTGCCTCGGGCATGTCCTCGCTGAAGATGTGTATGCGACAGAGAATATTCCCCCATTTGACAATTCGGCGATGGACGGTTTTGCCATAATTGCTGCAGATGTAGATGGTGCTTCTGAAGATAACCCTGCTCAGCTTCCAGTTATCGAGACAATCGCAGCGGGATACGCACCCACGAAGCGTATTGAACGTGGACAAGTCGCACGCATCATGACAGGTGCAATGATGCCTGAAGGAGCGGATGCGGTTGTCATGCAAGAAGTGACGCAGTTGGAAGGGGATACCGTCAAAATCTTTGAGGGGATAGAAAAAAAAGGAAATGTGCGATTCATAGGTGAGAGTGTGAAAGCCAAAGACTTGGTAATATCCAAGGGTAAGCTGCTCCGTCCGCAGGAGATTTCGATGCTCGCTTCGCTGAACAGATCGACGGTAATGGTTTACAGACGCCCGAAAGTGGCAGTGGTTTCCACAGGGGATGAACTCACGCCTCTCGGCGAGGAATTGAAGCCGGGAAAGATTCGGGATAGCAACCGTTACGGCATCTATGCGCAACTCCAAGAGGCTGGTTGTAAGCCAATTGATATGGGAATCGCTACTGACGATGAAGCAGACACGGAACGCAAATTCCGCGATGGATTGGCTCAAGCAGATGCACTCATCACTAGCGGCGGCGTCTCGGTCGGCGAATACGACGTGGTCAAAACAGTTTTATCAAGACTCGGTGAAATTAACTTCTGGCGCGTGGCGATGAAGCCGGGAAAACCACAGGCGTATGGCATTGCTGATGGAAAACCTATCTTCGGTCTGCCGGGGAATC
>JADFGN010000005.1 GCA_022567695.1 Candidatus Poribacteria bacterium
TGGCTCGCAAGCCCATCATGGAATTGGATACACCGTCAAAGTATGAGTGCGGAGCAAGCTTATCGCCGCCCAAGTCAAGCGTGCGTATAACAGTTACCTCTGGACTTACTCGCTCGACCACATCTCGGTAATTTGCGAAGAGCTCTTCTTCCGAAGGCAAGCGATTCTGGTCCATATAAAAGTATTCAGTTCGGTAAAGCCCAATCCCTTTGGCACCGTGTTTCTCAATGAGTTCAACCTCTTCGGGAAATTCAATGTTCGCAGCGAGTTCAATGAGTTGCCCATCGATCGTCCGGAGATCGACCATTCGTAAGGCAGAAAGCTCAACCTCAACGGCGTGATATTTTTCTCCCTCAATCTGATATTCCCGAATCGTTTCGCCATCTGGATGTAAGATGACGTATCCGTGCGTGCCATCAATGATGACTCGATCGCCCGTCTCTGCCTCCGCGATAGCACTTCCAATTCCAACGACTGCTGGAATGCCAAGTGAACGCGCTAAAATTGCCGTGTGAGAAATCCGCGTACCGACCTCGGTTGCAAATGCAAGAACTTTGGTCCGACGCATCAACGCCGTATCTGATGGCGTCAAATCATGCGCCAAAACAATAACCTCATCATCCAAATTTGAGAGGTCGAGTCGTTCTTCTCCAGTTAACACAGAGATGATTTGTCGCACGAGGTCTTTCACATCCAGTGCTTTTTCACGCAAATATGCATTCTCCGCCTGAGAAAAAGCGTCTATGAATTCATCACCAATGTCAGCAACAGCGGCTTCGGCATTGACACAGTGAGTTTCTATGTGGTGGCGAATTCGCTCGATAAACATCGGATCTTCAAGCATCATGATATGCGCTTGAAAAATGTCGGCATCATCACGATGGATATCTGTGAGAAGATGTTGCCGAATCTCACTTAAATCGTTTTTGACCTGCTCCATCGCATGGTGGGATCGATGAATTTCAGCTTCGGTCCGATCGGGTGAAATTCGATGTCGAGGGGTGTCCACTCGATCGTGGATTCGGAATATTTCTCCAATAGCTACACCAGGAGAAGCTCCGAGTCCAATAAGGCTTATAGATTTTTTTGCGGTTGACTGCGGTATCATGGTTGGTAACCCCACTTTGCAGAGCCGATTGAACAGGCTAATTGAGTTAAAACTCGCTTTTGCCACAGGCTGGCGGCACACTCATACTTAATTAGATGATGGGATAAAATCGGGACTAATACAGGAGAGATTGCTTTGGGAAAGGTTTGTCGTTAGCTGCGTCGGAAGGTTAGCACGATTCTTCAAATCCGTTCTCTACAAGGGATACCAGCTCTTTGATTGCTTTTTCTTCATCGGGACCATCTACGGTAATTGTGAGTTCTGTACCTTTACCAGCTGCCAACATCATGACGCCCATGATACTTTTTGCGTTGACTTTCATAAGCCCCTTTTGGATGTAAATATTAGATACAAACCGATTGGCGGCTTGGGAAAACAAGCCCGCCGCTCGCATATGTAAGCCGAGTGAATTGCGGACGATAACCATTTTTTCAAGCATGAAAATCTCACCAATTGTTAGGTGACTCGTATGAAGGGAATTGAAGGTGATATGTCATCAAACGCCGGAGAGTGCAAAATGTATTTGTGGATTTGTTAATTTGCTTCTATAATGCCCGATCTGCCGCTTTCGCATGCACAGGTTGCCAAATCGTTGAGATTTAATTCAGATGGTGGGTCAGCACTTTAAATAACATGGGCAAATTGAGACCGCTAACGACTCGGATACGCTGATTGGTGAATAGGGCGCGGCTAATTTACAATGAATTTCTCTAAATCTCTGGGTGTTCTGAATGAACAATTTCGGGATGAAGCGTTTCTTGTTGCCATTCGTCCATAATGGCTTCACTATTCTCATGACGCATCATCTTGATGAGTTCTTCATCTAACTCTTTTGCCGCATAGATGCCCAATTTCTTGCCCCATAGGTCCATTGCTGCGGCTTCTATAAGGTTTGAAATGTTCCTACCGGGACCGACGGGAATGACAACGTGAGGAAGACTTTCGTTATGAAAATTATACACATCATCAACATCGGTGCGGTTATACGGCTTGTTTTCGTCCCACGGTTCAAGGGTCACAACCAGCTCAATCTGTTTGCGATTGCCCACAGCAATCACCCCAAAGAGCGCGACGACGTCGATAACTCCCAACCCCCGGACTTCCATGTAGTGCCTCAAAGGGCGTGGGCGGATTCCAAAGACACGGTGTCCTGACATCCGTTTCAATAGAACGGTATCATCAGCAATCAGGCGGTGTCCCCGTTGCAAAAGCTCTAGAGCACACTCGCTTTTGCCAATTCCGCTTTGACCAAGAATCAAAACGCCAACGCCAAAGACATCAACCAAATTACCGTGAACATACTCAGAGGGATCGAATTCATCTTCAAAGAAGAGAAGTAGCCGAGTGGTAAAAACGGCAGATTCAAAGGCGGTTTTTAAAACCGGAATTTTGTTCTGGTTCCCACTCGCAATCAGTTCCGAAGGTATGTGTAAATCACTCGTGACAACAACGCAAGGTACCGGATATGAAAAGAATTCGCCTAACACCTCAGACCGCACCGAAGAGGTGAGGCTTTCTAAGTAACCTATTTCGCCATATCCGAAAATTTGAACACGGTCATAGCCAAAATGCTCGTAATATCCACACAGCGCGAGGCCGGGTTGATTTGATTCCGCGGCTTTTATCTCTCGGTCTATCCCCTCAATGCCAGCAGCAACCTCTAGCTTGAGTTCGTAACCTGCGTATTTAATTAGCCTATGGACGGTCATATTTGGCATAAAACGAATCTCACACGCTCAATACAAATTTCTAACCCGGAGTTTAATCATCTGGGCAACACAAGATGCCACCTTGCGTTATGTGAAGTGCGGTTCAACCCACCCATATGTTTCACCATCTGTCTCATAGAGCAGGTTAATCTGGTTAGTTTCGGAATTCAAAAAGAGTAATAACAAATCACCGGAAATTTGCAATTGCATCGCGGCATCTTCTACGGTCATAGGCTTAGACGCGAACTTCGAAGGTGTCCTGACAAATTGAAGGGGGGCGTCTGTATCCACTTCTGCGAGTGGCAGTTCTTCCTCGTCATGAAGTTGAGTGATAGCATCGCGTTGGGGCTGCCGATGACGCCAATCTTTCACTCGTTCTTTATGGCGGCGAATCTGTTTTTCAATCTTATCCATCACCGTGTCAAGTGATATAAAAAGGTCGTAAGTTTCGCTCTGTGCATGAAACGTCGCCCGCCGCATCGCAAGTGTTATTTCCGTAAAGTACCGATTCTTTTCATGTTCGATAACGATGTGCAAATCAAGAATCGAGCTAAAAATTCCTTGAATTTTGCTGGCACGCTTTTCAATATGGCTCCGAATATCGTCTGTAATCTGGAGGTGTCGACCGGTGATATTTATTTGCATACATACCCTCAAGCGTATTCAAAATAGATTGATGCTTTGACGAAACTGCCTTAGAAATTCTGGCAATATTCAACTTCTTTACCACTTCCGCTTTCTTTTGTTTGATGAAAGTATTCCTATTTCTTCGCGGTATTTGGCAACAGTACGTCTCGCCGCGGTAATTCCTTGGGCTTCCAAAGTGTTAGAAATCCCCTGATCGCTCAATGGTTTTGCCAGATTCTCGTTTTGGACCATTTCTTTAATCTTTTCTTTGACGACTGTTGCAGATATATTCAATCCCGAATCGGTGGAGAGGTCACTGCTAAAGAAGAATTTCAACGGGTAAGTGCCTTGAGGCGTATCCACATATTTATTCGTTGTGACACGACTGACAGTGGATTCGTGCACGTCGGCCATCTCAGCGATTATTCTCAACGTTAAGGGTTTCAGACCTTTAACTCCCTGCTCTAAGAAATCCTTTTGAATCTCAAATACGGCTTCTGTAACTTTTGTTATTGTTTTGCGACGCTCGTTAATACTGCTGAGAAGATCAACGGCTAGGCTCTTGCGTCTTTCCAACCATTGCTTGGTTTCACCATCTAAGCGGCCTCTACCATTGCGCATCATATTGACGTAAAATGGATTTAACCGTAATCGAGGCATTCCATCATCATTCGCAGTCACTGCGTATTCGCCTTCAACCTTCTCTATAGTGACCTCCGGTATGATGTAACGCGCCGAATTATTGCTTCTGAGATACTTCGCATTCGGATCTGAGAAGTAGCGCCCAGGGTAGAGATCCAGAGTCCCAATCAATTTCCCGGCTTCAATCACCTGATCAATACTAACTTTCAGGTTCTGAGCAATACGCGGAATTTGATTATTTTTATAATCATCAAAGTGGTTTTCAAGAATCTCTTTGACAATCGGATTATCAATTTGAGCTTCTTTCATCTGAATGAGCAGGGCTTCTGGAATTGTCCGAAAAGCGATGCCAGCTGGCTCGAAGTTCCGTTGAATGTAGTAAAGGATGTCTTCGACCTCTTCAACGTCACAACCCACTGCATTTGCAAGATCTTCAAAGGTAAGATTGTAAAAGTTGAGTTTCCCCTTTTCCTTCTTAATTGTGTAGGTTTGCGCATTGTCCTCATCGTGGAGGCGCCAAACACTGTCTACCTCTTCCACTGTGAGGGTCGCATCCGGCGAAAGTATACTCTCATTACTTTGAAGGAAAATATTAAACTTTCCATGCTCTTTCCGAATGAGGAAAATCTGTTTATTATTCTCACTGGATATTGTCCACTCTTTTTCCTTTTCCTTAATCGAAACGGTTACATTTTCAGAAAGTGAAATTGCAATCTTTCTAAATTCCGGATGCAACACCTGCGGGATGATTTTGCGGTCTAAATCATTCTCGATTTCTGAATCTATGCTAAACAGCAACCTTCGAGATTCGTGAGTGAATTTAAGTTCAAGTCTGAGTTTCTTGTCAATTTCCTTCCAAAGACTTTCTGTGAGTTCCTCGCTATCTAAATTATTTTGGAATTTCGGAGAAATGCTGAACAGAGGCATCTTGAGTTGACCGTCACCATTAAGATTGCCAATAATCTGTTCGCCAATTTTCCGTTCAAGTTCTGAAAAAGGGCTCACAGCCAGTTGAGCAAGCAGGAACTCTTGTAGGGATTGGGACTGAGAAACATCCGATTGCGGCCCATCCACGTTGTCTGGCTGTTCGGAGACCACTTTTTCGCTTGGACGCATCATATCATCAAAACAGTTTTCCCAATCAATATCGGGCTCTTTATCTTCACGGTCCAAAATCTCCTCACGCTCATTCCACTCCGCATCAGGATCCAAATCGTCCAAGCTACCTAATTCCTCAAGATCTATTTCTTCTTCTAGAGTTTCTTCTAGCAACGGATTCTGTTGTAACTGTTGGGTCATAAATTGCGCAAGTTCCAGCCTCGGCATGAGAAGCACTTGGATTGCCTGTTGCAACTTCGGCGTCATGATAATCCGTTGTTGAAGTTGTTGGGTCTGATACAGCCCTAGACCAAGCCTCATTATGTTAGCTCCTTTTGTTCATGAATTTAACCTAACTCGTTTGAAATCAAAATCATGTCCGAAGTAAAGTTCTTTTGCCATCTCATTTTCGAGTAGTTGCTCAGGAGTGCCATCCAACGTGATTTTGCCATCTGTGATTAAGTAGGCACGGTCAACGATTCCAAGCGTCTCTGCGGCATTATGATCTGTAATCAATATCCCAAGATTTCGACTTCGTAAGTGGAGGATAAGCTGTTTAATGTCCTGCACGGCAATTGGATCAATGCCTGAGAACGGTTCATCAAGCAAAATAAAAGATGGCGTGGCAGCGAGGGCTCGTGCAATTTCTGCTCGACGACACTCTCCGCCTGAAAGCGTATACGCCTTACGTTTCGCCAATTCGGAGATCCCCAACTCTCCCATGAGTTGTTCAACCCTTTGCTGACGTTCCCCTTTGGACATGTTCAGTCCTTCTAGAATGGCCGCGATGTTTTGCTCAATCGTCAACTTGCGAAAGATGGAAGTTTCTTGGGCAAGATAGCCGATACCAAGTCTAGCACGTTTATACATTGGCAAAAAAGTTATGTCTTGACCATCATAAGTAATCCGTCCAGCGTTCGGATTAATTAACCCGACGACCATATAGAATGTGGTCGACTTTCCCGCACCGTTTGGTCCAAGCAGACCGACAATCTTGCCCGTTTCAACCTCAATACTTACTTGATTGACAACAGTGGGGCCTCGCCTTGTATATCTCTTAACGAGATTATGGGTTTGGAGTTTGATTGACACGACTTTTCTTCCTCTGCGAATTGGCGGCTGGACGAATCAAGACGCTCACTTTTCTGCGTCCGTATTGCCCTGTTTCGTTTTCTTGCCTTCCTTGTCTTCGGCTTCCGGTTTCGTGCGTTTCACACGGACTCTAAACTTAACTTCGCCCTTCCCGGTTTGTTCACCAGTATTCTGATTATAAGTGAAATGCTTTGTTTCCAAGCGATCTTCACCCTGAATCACGACGACATTTTCACGGAGGTCTACAGTTTCGTCAATGTGGTTTAGAGTGGCGTGATCACAGGTCGCAAAAATATTCTCATCGCGAAGTTCAACGTTGCCTTCGGCAACTGTTTGGATGAGTTCATCTGTTTCAACGTTTCTATACATAGTCACTTTATCGCCGTTAAGAAAGCCGGTAGCCCTGATGATTTTTACATTTCCTTCTGATATTTGCTTTCCAGTGCGGCGCTCATAGATCACATGCTTTGCAAGCAATCGATCTTCATCTTGGGTGACGACGACATTTTCACGCAGATCCACAATATCCTCAATGTGGTACAAAATCGCATAATCACAAGTCGCCAAAGCTCCCTTGTCTTGGAGCTCAACGTGTCCTTCAGCAACCGTTTTAACGATGTCACCTGTCTCAGCATCTTCGTAGAGAGTAGCTTTATCTGCGTTTAGAAAACCACTGGGCAGATTAATTTTTACATGACCAATCAGTATTATTATTCCTTCTTTTTTCTCATAACGGTAAAAATCTGCGGTTACATCAATGACATCTTCGTCAGCCAAAGTTGCTTTTGCCTGCTGCGGTGTCAATATGTCTTCTTCGGATGCCGCAGCGACATACTTAAGCGAAAAAGAAATAAACATCAGCCCAAACACACAAAAGAACAACAATTCTGTCGGATGGGTAACGCGTATTATCTTATGGATGGCTCTGTTGAATATTGCCCTCTCTACCACTGGATGGACTTTTGGAAGCATCACTCTTCTCATCCTTTGTGTAAAGTTTAAATTGGATATTTTTCATGGTTACAACATCAAGTGAAGGACTGGCTTCCAGTTCTTGACCCACCATCGTTGAATCGCCTCGAACGATGGTTGATTCGTTGGGTGCGTAAAGTTTACCATCCCGATTGAGCCAATGGAGTTCATCGGTATAAAGTTTTCCATCTTGGCTAACTCCGACAACGTCATCATAAACTTTAATATCATTGGTTGCTTTGATAATCTCTCCGCGCTTGCCAGTGATTGTCGATACCGCTTGACCATTTTCAAAAATTTGGACTGTCGGATGCTCAACCCGTACGACATCTGTGAAAAACTTTGCTTTATCACCAATGAGTACCCACTTCATGATGCCTGCTTCGGCGTGACTTGTCGAAAAACCCTGTAGCGTCTGTTGAGGTACGCCTTCGGTGGGTTGAGTAACGTCTTGATTTTCTTTGTTGCAACCGATCGCCTGTAGAATCAGAATAAATGCCGAAGCGATCGACAACAGACGCCTTGAGTTTTCAATCTGCAAAATGATTCGCAGGATTTTGAGGTTGCGTTTTCCAACGTTCATGCATCCAAATCCATTGCTCTGGGTAGCGACTAATATAAGATTCGATAACCTTAGTGAACTTCTGGGTATTGGCAATCAAATCCTGTCGTTTATTTCCGCTCTGTTCCAATACGAGTGGTGGCTCAACAATCGCACGATGCGAATCATCAGGCTGGCGAATAATGAAAGTCGGCAAAATCGTTGCACCCGTTTTCAGCGCGATTGCTACAGGGCCATAAGGTGTATAAGCCGGACGACCAAAAAAATCAACGAAGACCCCATCTGTTTTGGTGTCCACATCGGCGAGGATACCGATTAACTCATTTTTTTTGAGGCAACGTAGCGCACCTCGAATTGCTCCATCCCGATTGATGCCCGGATAACCAGCCTTTTCACGATAGGTACTGACAAGCGCATCTAGTCGTTTAGAACGCAACTGACGAACGAGTGGTCTCAAAGGATACCCATTTGCAACGATGCTCGCGGCGAGAAGTTCCCAATTGCCGAAATGTCCTGTCAGAATAATTGCGCCGTTACCTCGAGCGAGTGCTCGATCGATATGCCCTCTTCCCTCAAAAGCGACAAGCTGGTGAATCTGCTTCGATGACATCCCCGGCAGCCGCATAAACTCCACAAGGGTTTTCCCCAGATTTTGAAAGCATTGTCGGACAAGCTGTTCAATCTCTAGCGTGTCTCTCGAATCCAAACTCAAGGCAAGATGCTTGTGGGCAAGCTCTCTTTCATGGGATACAAGCTTAAAGGCAGTTACCGCCAAGGAAGCCCCGATGGATAACGCAACCTTCCGAGGGAGCCGAGCAACGCATTGGCTCATCAATCTCGCTGTTAATCCGTAACCGTAGTCTTTCAGAGAACGCCACATCTTTCGACTTATTATAGCAAATTCCACACCAAATGACAAGACATTTTCTCATATCCTCACCGCCTTGCAATAGATGAATACTGGCTCCAGATTAGATCGGAGTTGGAGTGCAAAACTTGCTTTGCAAAATAAGGATTGAAAAATCTTGAAAATCCTGTTAGGTTTGAGTGGTTTGTTGCATCTGGATGGATGACGAATATATGGACAAAGGGTTCTGATATGCCAACCGCGAGGTTTGCTTTATAGACTAGCGGTTGTCGATAGGAAGATTTATGCCATCGATGGCACTGAAATTTGGCAAGCTCAAGCGATTTCAAGAGTGGAAGCGTATGATACTGGATTCAGGGAACCCCAAAGCGTCAACCCGGTAGGAAAACTTGCTACGGTGTGGGGTAAACTCAAAGCAAGAAACTGACCAGCAACTCACTCAAATCCAAGCCCTATATGACTTCGGTTGCACGAGGCTTTTCTGTGCTATAAGTGTTGAGTTGAACAAAAATCTTGCCATAAAGTATGATATGAAAATGTCCTTCAGCCTGTTCGTCGGTGGGTAGCGCGGTATCACAAGAGGTCGATTTCAGCGAATAGCCGATCAACATAACGAGTTATCGTCTCTGCGATGTGTTCCAGTGCAACGACGCTTGTCGGGATTCCCATTTTGATTACGGTTTGGGGCATTGATCGGGCACCTGCGGTTTCCGGATCTTGGGCAATCACCACACCACCGGATGCTGCCACGATTGCCGCTCCGCGTGAACCATCGTACCCCATGCCTGTCATTACAACCGCAAGACAATGACGTCCAAACGCCTTCGCCGCGCTACGGAAGAGCAGGTTCGCCGACGGAAAAATGAAGCCATCCGGTGGATTGTCGGCCAGTCGGAGAGTCAGTGAGCCGGATTCGATGAGCAAGTGCCGACTGCCGGGGGCAACGTAGATTTCGCCTGGCACAGCACGAACACCGTCTTTTGCCAAATTAACCTTCATCGTTGTTTTTCTTTTCAGTCGTTGCGCTAGCATCCACGCGGGTCCATGTTGCACCACGAAGAACGTTGCGCGGGATGTCGGGGCAAGCATATTAAAAACTTTCGTTAATGCTCCAGGCCCCCCAGTGCTAGCGGCCATAACGACGCCAACGAAAGGCAGGCTTTTCATTCTTCTCTCTTCAAGGGACGACGGATGGCTTCTCCTGGAATGCAGACTTGCGGTCGAAAAAGGTTCACAATTTTCCAGCATCATTTGCAGTTTCTAATAGTCCTTGATCTGATACGTTTCAAGATAGCGGTAGAGTTGCCGTCTTTGGACGCCAAGAATTTTAGCCGCATGGGTTTTATTATTTTTTGTTGCCGCAAGCACTCGAATGATGTGGGTTCTGATAACCTGATCCAGTGGGGGAAATTCAGTAATACCCGTTAGGGGCACGGGCGTACGTGTCTGAATATAGAGCGATGAAGCCGATAATTCATCGCCGGAGAGAAAAATCAGCGAGCGTTCGAGGACATTAAAAAGCTCACGCACGTTACCCGGCCAATGATAATTCATCAAATGCACATTGGCATCTTGAGTCACCTGAATCTTCCGATCCGGTGCATGCTTCCGAAGAAAAAATTCGACAAGGTCTGGGATATCTTCACGGTGTTCCCTGAGTGGTGGCACTTCTAAAGTCAGCACACTGAGCCGAAAGAAAAGATCCGCTCTGAATCTGCCCTCCTCAATCTCTTCACTCAAGGACCTGTTTGTAGCAGCAATCACCCGCACATCAACCCTGATCGATTGAGTGGAACCAATGGGAATAAATTCCATGGTCTCAAGCACTCGCAGAAGTTTGGCTTGATGAGATAATGGCAACTCACCGATTTCATCCATCAAAAGGGTGCCGTTATTTGTGATTTGAAACAATCCGGGTTTATTTTGAGTTGCGCCAGTAAACGCTCCCTTTCGATAGCCAAAAAGTTCGCTTTCGAGAAGCTGCTCTTGTAAGTTGGCGCAGTTAATGGTAATGAAAGCCTTCTCTGAACGCGGACTGAGTTGATAAAGTGCTCGTGCAACAAGTTCCTTCCCAGTTCCAGTTTCCCCTTGAATGAGGACGGGTGAGTCACTCTCGGCGATCTGAGTAATTTCCTGCTTTAACGCCTCCATGCTCGGGCTGTGTCCAAGAATCAGCTTGTCTAGAATTGAATCTCGATCGCCAGTTTTATTCGTAGTTGTGTTCATCAGATTGAATAAGATAGTAGATCTAACTCTGTGAAATCAAGGCTTTGAGGGAAGGTTTTTCACGTTTAAGGGGATTTGAACCCTAAGGGGTTCTGAGATTCTTGGAGCCGGTCATCAATATTTTGATTCTTGCACAAGCAGTATAGTCGATCTGTTCTTGATTGTCAATTCTTTTTTGCCGATGGTAATACGTCTCATTCTTGTATTTCCTCTGCGATGTCCGCTAAAACCGATTGCCAGTCTCCCGGCCGACGTTGTCGAAATATCCGCATCGTGGGATACCACGGGCTGTCCTCCCGATCTAACAACCAACGCCAATCCGGTGCAAATGGCAAGACCATCCAAACCGGTTTTCCAAGGGCACCTGCCAGATGTGCCACGGCGGTATCCACTGCGACGACGAGATCGAGTTGCATAAGCACGGCGGCAGTGTCTGCGAAGTCTCCCAGAAATTCGCTTAGATCGATGACCTGCCTATTGAGGTAATGCTCAAGCTCAGATTTTCTCTCCCCCTTTTGCAGACTAAATAATACAACGTCGGGGACATCCGCCAGCGGTCGGAAGTCGGACAGTGAGCAGGAGCGATTGTGGTCGTTTGGGTGCGATGGGTTGCCACCCCAAACGATGCCAATTCGCTGCACGCTCGAATGTGGTTTCAGCAGGGAATCGAGCTTTGGCGTGATTTCGTCGGGTGCGTGAAGATAGGGCACCTCATTAGGAATCGAACTCAGGCGAGTTTGAAGAATGTGGGGTAAGCTCATCAGTGGAGCGTGGAGATCGAAATCCAAGGCGTCGTCTTCTTGACAAATGAGTTGATCGATTCCCGAACAAGTTTTTAGCAATCGAATCAAAGGCTTCTGACACTCGACAATCACCTTGCCACCGCGTGTTTTCACTTGCGGTGCATAACGCACAAATTGGATTGTATCGCCGATGCCTTGCTCGGCATGAAGCAGGATGGTCTTTCCTTCTAGCAAATCCCCATTCCACAGCGGTTGCGGAAATTGGCGAGGTGTGTTCTCTTTGAGTTTCCATCGCCATTCGTATCCCGACCACCCGTTTTCAAAGTCACCCATCAATAACTGGGTCAGCGAAAGATTGAGGTGCGCCTCGGCATGGTTTGGCGAGATTTCCAGCGCACGTTGAAAACAGGAGATTGCCACATCAAGTTGTCCCTGCTTTTTGAAGACGATGCCAAGGTTATTGTGCCCATCGACGTAATCTGGCTTAATCGCTAACGCTTCTTGAAAACATGCTGCGGCTTCATCTAATCGGTTCAAATCCCTGAAAACATTTCCCAGATTGTTGTGTGCCTCAACATAGTCTGGCTTGAACTTCAACGCCCTTCGCAAATTTGTTTCCGCTTCAACTAACTTTTTCTGATCATGGTATACAACCCCGAGATTGTTGTATGGGTCGGGGTAGCTTGGTTGAATCGCCAATGCCTTTTGAAAGGACTTTACTGCCTCGTCGAGCCGATTTTTCTGCTTAAAAACAACACCGAGGTTGTTGTAGGTATGGGAATAATTCGGTTGAATTTGTAACGCATGTTGGTAACTGTCTATTGCCCCGTCCAATTCACCTTGGGCTTGAAGTGCATTACCCAGAGCGTTATGAATTTCGGCAGCGTCTGGCTGAAGACGAAGTGCCTGCTTATAACACATGATTGCTTCGTCCAATTTCCCCGCTTCGAGGGAAGGCTTCGTGAAGGATTCAACCTGTTCTTTGAACACATTTCCCAAATTATAATACGCTTTGGCATAGTTGGGATTGAGCCTCAGTGCCTCGCGTAGCGCGGCGATCGATCGATCGATTTTTCCTAAATTCTTGAGTGCAACACCGAGGTTGTTGTACACTTCAGCGGAATCCGGTTTAAATTGCAACGCCCGCTGGAAATTCTCTACTGCCTCCTCAAGCTGTCCCTGATTCTGGAGAACAACGCCAAGACCATTGTACGCCTCTGTGTAATCACCTCGAATCTGCAAGGCTTCGCGATAATTGAAAATTGCCTCGTTTAAATTTCCGAGATCTCTCAGCACATCACCCAGCTTGTTGTATGTTTCAGCGTTACCGGGACGAATTTGTATGGCTCGACGAAAATACTCCACTGCCTCCGTCAACTTGTCAGTTTCGCTTAACACGCTCCCCAAGTTGAAGTGGGCTTCTGCAAAATCGGGCTCAAGCTGCAACGCTTTACGGTAACACGTCACTGCCATATCCAGTTTATCTTGCGCTTTGAACGCATTCCCCAAATTGTTATGCGCAGTCGCAGTGTTCGGGTTCAATCGTAACGTATGTCGAAAGCTTGCGATGGCTTCATCCAGTTTTCCGACAGCGAAATATGCTGTGCCGATATTGCTGTAAAATGCCGGATTTGAGCTGTTGAATTGAATGGCTTGGTTGATGTAGTCGATAGCGATTTCGTGTTTGCCGACTTGATGCGCGATTAACCCCAGAAGGTGTTTTGCATCGGCATTGGTGGGTTGGACTTCAAGCACCTCGCGGTAGGCCTGCTCGGCTTGCTGGAGATTCCCGTCCTGATGATGTTTCAACCCGATTGCTAAGGCTTGATCAACGGTTACCATACCGATTTTCCTTTGGCGAAACATCTCGTGTTATTTCGCGTGAAATCGCTTGTACACCCCAGATAACTCTTTGGGGTTATCGACATACAACTCCGTGTATCCGCAGTCGCCGCATACCCAAGCATGAAGCGTGTAATTATGTCTTCCCTTGAACAGCAAGGCATCTGGCTTTTCATAGGTCTGAACGCTTAAATCTTTGCTTGTGCCCGGATCATAGCGATCAATAACTCGTATCTTTGGAATCACATCATGAGACTCACACTTTGGGCAAATACCATTTTTCATTAGACATCGCTCATTTAATTCGTGGGTTTGGTTACTTTTCGTTCTTCAGTGCCGACACAACACGTTCAAAGACCGATTCCCAATCTTCCAGACGGGGTTGTCGAAAGAGCCGCATCGTGGGATACCATGGGCTATCTTCCCGATCTAAAAACCAACGCCAGTCGGGTGCAAACGGTAATAGGACCCAGACAGGTCTACCAAGCGCACCTGCTAGATGTGCTACAGCGGTATCTACCGTGATGACGAGCTCTAGCTTCATTATTGCAGCGGCGGTATCCGCAAAATCACTTAAAAATGGACTTAGATTGATGACCTGATTGAGTCCATCGCTCTCTAAGGTCAGTTTAGTCCTTTCCTCGGCTTTTTGTAAGCTAAATAACGCGACATCCTCCACTTCTGTCAACAGTTGAAAATGGATCAAGGGACAGGAGCGATTCGCATCGTTTTGATGTTTCGGGTTGCCTGCCCAAACGATGCCGATACGTCGTTTTCCGTTGTGCGTTTTCAGAATAGCGTTGAGTGGCGAATCGGATTCATCGCCAGCATGAAGGTAAGGAATACTCGCAGGAATGGTGTTGAGGCGAGTTTTGAGAATGCAGGGCAGACTCATCAGTGGAGCATGGAGATCAAACGGCGGCAGTGAAGATCTTTCGGCAACCAAGAGATCGATCCCCGGACAGCTTCTAAACAACCGCATCAATGAGTTATCGCATTCGACAATCACTGTGCCGCCGCGTTGTTTGACCAATGGAGCATAACGAATAAATTGGATTGTGTCTCCAAGCCCCTGTTCAGCGTGGAGCAGAATCGTTTTCTCCGCCAGCGGAGAACCGTCCCACAGCGGTTGGCGAAACTCACGGGGCAAGCTTGCTTTGGATTTCCAACGCCATTCGTATCCCTGCCATCCTCGCTCAAAGTCACCCCGAAGCAGCATAACCAGTGAGCGGTTAAAATTCGCTTCGGCGTGGTTCGGATTGATTCGCAGTGCCTGTTGAAAACTTTCCATTGCTTTTTCTAATTTATTTTGAGCTTTATATGCGGTTCCGAGATTGTTGTATGCCTCGACATAGTCGGACCTGTGCAGAATCGCTCTTTGAAAACATTGGATGGCTTCATTGAGTTTTCTCCTGCGTTGGGCGTTTTCGGTACACGCAATTCCTGCAGACGTAGGTAGGCTCTGCACTTGAAACGCAATGCCGAGGTTGTTGTGCGCTTGCGCGTAGGTTGGCTGGAGTTGCAATGCTCGCCGGAAAGTGTCTACCGCTTCTTCTAATTTCCCTTGTTCTCTGAGTGCAACACCTAGATTGTGGTACGCTTCCGCATAATCCGGCTTAAGCTGTATCGCCTCTTGGAAGCTAGTGATAGCTTGATCCGGTTTGCCCAAAGCTTGGTAAGCGACCCCGATATCACTACGGTAAGCCGGATTGGAGGGGGTGGATGCAATGGCTTGGTTCATGTAATCAATCGCAACATCGTTTCTTCCGACCTGATGTGCAAGCACGCCGAGGAGATGCAGGGCATCAGCATTTTGGGGATTGATCTGAAGGATTTGACGGTAGATGTGTTCAGCTTGCTGGAGATTACCTGCTTGATGATACTTTAAGGCTTGATCAATGGTTGACATGTTAAAAAGTGCCTAGAGTGCCTAGAGTTGGCAATTTGCGCGAGGATATTGCTCCCACCCGAAGGGCATCCCCGTCCCTTCGGCAGACTTAGGGCAAGCTCTAAAGGGCGAGGTTATCTTGCGGGGATTCTATAATTTCGGACTACGTAACGCGCAAACTTACTGAAACCTCTTTCTTCCACTTTGCTGATTCATCCAACTGGCTGGCTAATCTCAAAAAAGACTTGCAGCATTTATAGGTTGTCCTGTAAAATTAAAAACGTCAAAGTCAAGTTACCTTCCAAATTTAATCTTCATCTGAGTTCTTAGGAGAATAAGCGATGGAACTGCAAATTGAGTATTGCTCTTCTTGAAACTATAAGCCCAGAGCCGCCAGTGTGGCGGACCAACTGAACGAAAAATATAACACCGAAGTTAAGCTTGTAGCTGGTAGTGGCGGATGCTTTGAAGTCACTTTTGACGGTAAATTGATCTATTCCAAACTGGAAACGGGTCAATTCCCGGCGATCGGCCAGATTACCAGTGCTATTGACGGATGATAAAAGCGAGCAGAAGGTTGGGCGTAAGCAGTGATGTTTGCGCCCAGCCATACGCTTGAGTACCCAGATTCAGAATCCTACTGCAATTCGTTTCACATTGCGATTTTTCGAGTGCTCCAACCATTTCCCGCCCAGAGCAAACCTTTCGCCTATCCGTACCTTTGTTCCCCTTTCCACTCTTATCCCGCTCTCTATCGCCACTCGTCCATCCGTTCAGGTGGTCGCGCAAACTGACAGTTTGCGTTACAAGCGTAATCTACGGTTTGGGTGGGCGTAGCGCAATCTGTTAGATGCGCGAGGTTCGCGAGGTTCTTCCTCCCACCCGAAGGGTCTGCCCTCCCATCCGAAGGATTGCGTTGTCCTTCATTCGTTTTCATCACCTGAACAGTTACCCTTATCCCACCCACTCTCATCGTTTGTTGAGCATGTCTTGCTTTCTATTTGCCCGACTTCTTTTTCCCATCCGTTCCCCTTAAATTGGTCACAGCAGTTAGATACTCATCATAGGTGATTGCACCAATCAACAGATCTACTAGATAAGCCTTAATCTGTTGTTCTTCTTTGGATAACGTATCTGGATCTGTTTTCAACAGATTTGAGGCATAAAGTGCCTCTCTCGGATCGAGAATCACCCGAAAGACTGTATCTTCCATGTCAATCTGACTGACGATAGGCATTGTTGCAGTCAGCTTATCATTTAAAAGATGAGATCGCGGTTCCTGAAAAGCATTCCAAGTTTTCCTGACGTAGCTTGCCACATGAATGGGAACATATAGCGCAAGTTCGGAAAAGGTCACCGCTCGATCGCCGGAGGTATCAGCCGCTCCCTCTAACCCCTTGATTAGAAAGTGCATGAATGCGCTGATCTTCTCGCCTTGCCGCCCATAAGGTTGTTGGGTGGGTGCAACAGAAAATAGAACGGAAGTCCGTTCTGTATTTTGAAACCCTCGATAATACTTTGGTGGAAGTGTATGGGGAATCGGTTTTCCATCTTTATCAATATGCATCCCGGCAAAACCCACGTCAAGAATCATCAGCACCACTTTGGCAGGAATTTGCTGAAGCTGCCGCTCAAGTTCGTCGGCACTAATCGCTGTCCGACTCAGATATGTGAGATTCGCATTCTGAGGAAGAAGATATGAAGTTAATGATTTCCCGGTCTCTTCAAAAGCACCGTTTCCCACAAAGTGAAATAAGACGAGATCTTCGCGTCTCGCCCGAGTTGAAAGTTCCACTAAGGCTTCCATGATATTTTGATCCGTGGGCTTTTTCTCTGTTTCACTCGTCAGCTTGATAACCCGGTCCGGATGGTATTTGCCTCCGCTGTCGCTAACGAGGAACGCCTCTAGCGCGTTTGCATCTGGAATAGCGGTATCCTGGGTTTTTAGAAAGATGCCATTCGACTGTTTTTCAATCTCATACTTTCCGACAGCAACAATTAAAGCCCACTTAACTCCGCGCTCAAACACTATCTCTGGTTCAAGCGTACCCGCTGATGGGACAGGAGGCGGTGCTTTCTTTTTTACAGTCAACATTGTAATCTGCTCATTACCAACGAGATCGACAGCGTAAAGCTCGACCTCGCGCTCGTCACCAGCAATTGAGACAGTTTGCTGAATCATAAATGTCTCTCCGCTGAGAGAAACGGGGATCAGATCACTTTCTTCCGGAGGCATCAGCAAAATGGCAACGGCATCGAATGTGACCTCCTCCAAACCGATATTGTCAGAAACAAGCAATTTGAGGTTAACCGACTTGACGTCATTTTCGACAAAGACAACAATCTCATTCTCCGATGATGTGACTTCAGCGGCTGGGTCGATGAGTTCAAACCAAGGCGGAGTTAGATCATCAGCGGGTGGGGATATCCACAGAATAATTCTTCCATCCGATATTCCTAATGCCCATAAGTTTTCATTTCCACTTCCTATGCCAAGTTCTAATGCGCCAACTGAGTTTTTATTTGTTGAGAAGAGGGTTAGGCTATCCTCAGTTTGCATGTCCCAGATTTTTACGGTTGAGTAGGCTTTGGAAAAAAAGTAGCGATCGTCGAGTGTGAATTTGACACTCTGAACATTACTCATATGTCCCTTGAAAGTTCTCATCAATTTTTCCGTAATTAGATTCCATAGCATGATTGTCCCATTGTTGGTGCCCGCAACGAGAAATCTGCCATTGTCACTTATGGAAATTGATTCGATTTTTTGATTCGGGACCGTAAAAGTGCGTAACAGTTCTCCCGTCTCAACATCCCAGATTTTGATTGTACCGTCCCAAGAACTTGAAGCAATTTTTGTTCCATCAGGTGTAAAAGAAACAGAAGTCACATTACGTTTGTGCCCTTTTAAGGCAAGCCACTCTATACCGGATGTAACGTTCCACAGACGAACAGTGCGATCCCAAGACGCATAAGCTAGGATATGCGAATCGGGATGGAACTCAAGATCGTTAATCCACCCACTGCGTCCTCGGATAACATATTTCAATCGTCCGGTTTGGGCATTCCATAACCGAATTTCCCCATCATGTGACGCTGAAGCAATCGTCCGATTGTCCCAACTTACGGCAATGGCAGTAATTAAATTATTGTGTTTGGCGAGCGTTCGCATTTTCTTAAACGTACCCGCATCCCACACTTTAATAGTGCCATCGCGTGCGCCTGAAACAAAATAAGCACCGCCGGGGCTGAATGCAATGGCACTCACTTTTTCGGCGTGTGCTTGAATTTCCTTTATATTATCGCTCGAAATGGCGGGGAACTGAGCAATGGCAACCTGTGCCTGTACGATGAAGCAGAGAACAAGTGAGCAAATGAGAAGGTGAGGAAATGGAGAAATGGAGCCGGGAAAATATTTCCCACGTAGCGTGTGGAAACGAGCTATGATATGTGAGAAGGGAAAAAAAGGAGGTGTCAGAAGAGATTGAAGATTTGCGGTGCTTCGACCATTGAAGATTGAAGATTTGCGGCGCTTCGACCATTGAAGATTAACCCCACGAACCCTTAGGGTGGTGGGAAGAACCCAGCGCATGAATTCGGGGGCTTGTTTTTCTTCTGTCACTTTCATTCCTCAACAACAATGGAAATCCCCCATCGGTCTGCTTGTTTGCAGAGCGCGTTTTTGTCCAAAATAAGTGTTCGATTGGCTTCGACTGCTAAAACACTACCGCGAACTTTGTGCAGCACTTGTAGAGTTTCGGGCCCGACGGTTGGCATATCAATTCGGAAATCGTGATCGGTAGCTGCTGCCTTTGCAACAACGATGCCTTTGCCACCGAGTTTCCCCCCTCGCTGTATGGTTTCATCCGTTCCCTCGACGGCTTCAATGGCAACAGGGATTCGATTTTTGACAACTACGGTTTGTCCAATATCTAAATCCGCAATTTGGCGGGCGAGTGCGATTCCATATTTCAGATCTTCCCATTGAGATTGAGTTGGTTGCTTTTTGGTCAACACACCCGGTTGCGATAATAGGTTAGGTAAAAAACGATGTTGTTCAATAACCGAAAGCCCTTTTGATTCAAAGTAATCCATGACCGCTACAAGAATTGCCCGTTCTCCTCTATTACGATTTACTGCCAAGATTTTGAGAGCAGTTGCATCCCATCGAAGCGGCCGGAAAAGAACATCCTTTTGGATTTTTCCGATCAGCACAATTTCCCGCACCCCTAATCCGAGAAAGGTCCGTGTCACCTTTCGGATCTGTCCAATACCCATGGAATAAATTTCCGATGTGAGGTTGTCGAAATGCTGGGAAGGATTTTGCGTAATCTGAATGATGATCGGTTGTCGCCCATGCTCAAGGGCAACCCGAGCCAATAAGACAGGTAGTTCTCCTGTACCGGCGATTATCCCGAGTTTTTCCACTCCTTCACTCCGTAGAATTGGCTGACCATCCCCCCAGCCTAAACCCGATACCTCGTTTGGAGTTTTCAATAAAATTCAGGAGGTATTCCACGTCTTCGTTCGGTTTCACTTCAAGCCTCACCCGATCGATAGCGTCCTTGAGAGGGAGTTTAGAACGGAATAGGATGCGGTAAGTTTTCCTGAGAAGTTGAATCGTTTCAGGAGAAAGTGAGGACAAGGGGTTGATTTGTGAGGTACGAAGCCCAATGATGTTCAAGCTCCGAACACGAGCGGGATGCCCCTCAGAAAGCACAAATGGCGGGATATCTTGAACAATTTTGGAGCACGCTCCTGCCAATGCCATTTTACCTATGCGGACAAATTGATGTACCGCTGCATGGGCACCAAGCCGCGTATCATCTTCGATAACAACGTGCCCAGCAAGCGTCGCAAAATTTGCCATAATCGTCCGACTTCCGACAACGGTATCGTGGGCAATGTTCACCCAATTCATTAACAAATTCTCATCACCGACGACTGTAGCAGCGTCTTCGGTTGTCGCTCTGGAAATCGATACATATTCGCGTAACACATTTCGGTTGCCAATTCGGGCATAGCTACGCCAGCCGCCGTACTTGCGATCTTTTGACGGATTTCCAAGTGTACACCCGAAAAAGATCTGGCACTCCTCACCAATGATTGTCCAGCGATCGATTTGGACATGCGGTCCGATTACCGTTCCTCGACCAATCTGCACGTCATCTCCGATAATCGAAAACGGCCCCACCTCGACATCTTCTCCCAATTCTGCTTTTGGGGAAACAATTGCCGTCGGGTGAATCTTTCTCATCTAACTTCTCCATTCACAAATGAGCGACGCGTATAATTTTACGCCTTCATTAGTCCATTTCCTATTCCGTCGGCGTCTGACCAAGAACAATTGTCAACACCCCTTCAGCGGCGAGTTCATCCCCAACATACGCTTTCCCCTCGATCCGCGCCAATCTCTTGCGACGTTGTAAAATTTTGGCTTCTAATCTGAGTTGGTCTCCCGGTATAACTGTACGTCGAAATCTGGCTTCTTCGATTTTTGCAAAATATCCGACTTGCCCTTCGGCACCGAGTTCCCGTAGCAGTAGCCACGCTCCGAGCTGTGCCAATGCTTCTATTTGTAGAACGCCAGGCATGACAGGTTGTCCCGGGAAATGCCCTTGAAAAAACTGTTCATTGTATGTGAGATTCTTAATGCCGACAGCGCGTTTTCCATTTTCATATTCGACCACCCGATCGAGCATGCACATTGGATAGCGGTGAGGTAGAACACGATAGATATCTAGAACTTCGACGGGTTCGGTTTGTCTATGTCGAGTTAATCCTTTTTCGGCCAGTGCTCGCACAAGTTGCGCATGCAAATCATGCCCAGACCGTATTGCGATGACGTGGGCTTTTGGAAGCCATCTGCCTAAATGAAGGTCTCCGATTAAGTCCAAAATTTTATGGCGAACAAACTCATTTTCAAATCGTAAAGTATCACTTGCCTGTCCGTCATCGTCGATGACTACGACGTTATCGTAGTTCGCCCCTTTGCCGATTCCCCGCTCTCGCAGCATTTCAATCTCATTGTTGAAACAGAAACTACGGGCTGGAGCAATTTCATTTGCGTAAGTCTCCGGATCGATCGCAAAAGTCGCCACTTGTGGTGGAAGTTGTGGGTGATCGTAGGTAAAAGATACTTGAAACGAATCTGAAGGGAGTAGAATGAGCTGTTTATTCGCTTCATAAACAGCGAATGGATGCTCGAATTCAATGAAATGACGCGGGGCATCTTGCGGAACAACCTCTGCCTCCTTAATCAGATTGACATAAGGCAAGGCGCTTCCATCTACCGCCGGGGGTTCAGAAGCATTGAGGTCGATTTTCGCGTTATCAACTCCAATGCCTGCCAATGCCGATAGAATGTGTTCAATACTACTGACCATTGCATCCCCACTACGCAAGGAGGTACAACGCGGAATCTCTGCTGCATAGTTCTCCGGACAGACCTCTACCCCAGGAACACCTGGGAGGTCTGTTCGATAAAAAACAATACCGTGGTCCGGCGGTGCAGGTTTGAGTGTTAGCGATACTGAATCGCCGAGCATCAATCCCTTCCCGGAGATCGTCACTTCATTCTGAATTGTCTGTTGCTGCTCCAAATCAACCCCCTTTGAATTAATCATGATAGTAGCCCTTAAACGCTTTTTATTGTGGATGACCCATCTTCATTGCACGCCTCAATTAAAAAGACGTTTACACGAGTCAGTTCACATGCCGAGATTTCGCTCCGTTCAATTTGCGAATCATTCTTTGATGTTCGGTTAATGTTCTCGAAAAATGGTGTCTCCCATCACCAATAGCAACAAAAAAGAGGTCAGACGTTTCCGCCGGGCGAAGAGCTGCCAAGATCGAAGCGAGACCCGGATTGCAAATTGGTCCGGGAGGAATACCTCTATGAAGATAAGTATTATAAGGAGAATCGATCTTGAGGTCTGCTGTTGTTAACCGACGATGTGAATCGCCTAGTACATAAATAACAGTGGGATCGGCTTCAAGCCTCCAACCCCGTTGCAACCGATTATGATAAACGGCTGAGATGAACGAACGCTCATCGTCAGCTTTTGCTTCCTTTTCAATAATCGAAGCAAGCGTAAGAATTTCGTGAGTCGAAAATCCGAGGGATTCTGCTTCTTCATTCAATGCATGCGTCCATCGCCGATCGAATTCATCAAGCATCATCCCGATGACTTTGTCCGCAGGAGTTCCATCAGCAAATCGATACGTGTTTGGAAAGAGATAGCCTTCCAAAGTATTTCCCGAAATATTGTACATCTCACGCCAGCGGACATCGCGGGCAACACGGTCAAACGCCTCGGCTTCTCCTAAACCTTCATCTTCCCACAGCTGCCCAATCTGAACGAGCGTAAAACCTTCAGGGACAACGAAACGCCGAAGAACAACACTCCCCGAGCGGAGATAATCAATAATCTCTACGAGACTCATCGCCTGACTCAACTGGTAAGTTCCTGCCTTCAATTCTCGGCTTGCGCCGGTGAGACGAACTACCAATTGAAAGATGAATGGGCTGCGAATCAGCTTTTCACGACGAAGTTGTGTTGCAATCGACTTTGCAGTTGTGCCCGATGCAATTTCAAAGTATGTCGGTTTAGCCGTTGGACGAATCGGGGTGAAGTAAGACATCGCTATAAAAATGGCAATGATGCTACAGATTGCGATACTAAAGAAAGCGTAATACCGAATGCGTGAAATGTAAAATATGATGTGTGATGTGTATCTCGTAAAACGACCTTTCCAGCCTTCCATCCCTTCTCCTTCGCCTATTCGCGGAATTGGCTTAGATACTCATCAAGTATGAGGACTGCGGCAACTTGATCAATCACTTTTTTTCGCTTCTTACCCCGTTTATTGATATTGCGCAAAATCTGCGCCGCCTCGACAGTCGTTAGGCGTTCGTCCCAGAAACAAATGGGAACATCGGCAACCCGTTTCAGGCGATTGGCAAATTTTTGAACCTTTTGTGCCTGAATCCCGACCTCTCCATTAAGCCTGAGCGGTAATCCAATGACGATTCGCTCGACTCCGTGTGTATCAATGAGATTGCGCAAAGCGTCCAAATCTTTCTTTCGATTTTTTCGGGTAATTGTGCAGAGCGGATGCGCGCCAAATCCGAGTTCGTCGCTAATGGCAACGCCAATCCGCACATCGCCGATGTCTAATCCGAGAATAATTGACATGATATATGGAACGTAATCCGTCGATAAGAGTTCAAGATTTATTACCAATCAAAGCTGTTCTTCAATCCAATCATCGCCATGAGCGGGATTGTAGATGAGTCCACGCTTGACGTCAATGCACAAATCCAGATGTTCGATAACTAAATGTCCGATGAGTACGGGCGCGTAATCTGGCAAGTCAGTGACCGTCATATAATCTGAGCGTCCTAAAAGCGTAAATTGTACTGGTGAATAAACTGTCCGTTCGATGATTTCATTTGCCGTTTGAGATTTTGCTTTATCAATGGGATCGAGACCCAACTGATCGATAATAGACTGAGGCAACGACAAACGTGTGGCTCCAGTGTCAACCAATGCATCCTCGACGGTTATCTGCCGAATTTCTGAAGGCTTAATTACATTCATCTCTGCCCTAACAAGATCTTTTTGGTTGACTAACTTGATTTCCGCTGTGTATCTCATTGTATTTTTCTCCTTGGCATTAACTGATTTCAATTAAATCAACTCCTTCCTCATTCAATACTCAACTGCACCTATTAAAACCGTCCCGACCGTAAAATTGAAATTACCAGTCCAAACCCAAAGAAGCCAGCCATCAGAAACCCCACAATACCCATCCACCACTTCGCGTCCCCCAAGCCCACATCTTTAAGGATAATTGATGAACCGATAATCAGCGCGCCAATGATGAGGCTGAATGATAGGCGATTGCTGACCCGATCGAGTTCGCCGATTAACCCATCTAGTCCCATGTGTTCAAGTTCGAGCTTGAGATTTCCTCTTTGTAGCTTTTGAAGAATTTGGTGAAATTGGAGGGGAAAATCTCGCGCCATTTCGGCGACATCTTCGACCAAACCAGACGCCTGTTTTGCCCAATGTTGCGGATGGGCTTGTTGGAGAAGAAGGCGAGCTACATAAGGTTGGCTGAAGTTCACGAAGTTGAAGTTGGGGTCAAGCTTCATGACGACTGACTCGATGGTTATCACGGTCTTGCCAAGCATTAGAAACGCTGACGGAAAATGAACTTGATGGCGCAGTGAAGCGTTAAAAACTTCATCTAGGAGATGGCCAATGCGGATGCGATGAAGCGGCATATTGAAGTAGCGATCGAGGAAATCTGCCATATCCAGCTTCAACGCCGCTGTGGTTGTCGTATCACCGAGGATTCCCATGCGCATGTAAATCTTGATAACCCGGTCCACATCCCGCTCAAGGACAGCCACGAACCATCCGCAGATATGGCGTAACATCTCGCCACTCAGTCGCCCCACCATACCAAAATCAACGATGCCAATCCGTCCATCTTCCAAAACGAAGATATTGCCTGGATGCGGGTCTGAATGGAAGAAGCCATCGCTAAAGATTTGCTTGTAAAATAGGTCTACGAAATGTTCAGCAATCTGTGGGCGATTTAAATCAGCGTCGTCAAGTCTTTGAATTGCATCAATCGGAATACCGTCAATCCTTTCCAGTGTGAGGACGCGGTGGTTGGTATATTCCCAGTAGACTTTCGGGATTTTAGCATGCGGATGATCGAGGAAGTTTCGGTAGAAATAATCGGTACTTGCGCCCTCCATCGTGAAGTCAATCTCTCGCCGAATAGATTTGGCAAACTCCCGAACCAACTCTGTCGGCTTGTAAAGGCGACTTCTGACAACATGTTTCTCAAGCCGTTTTGCCAAATCCATCAAAAGGTTCAGATCCATACTGATATCTTCGGCAATTTTAGGGCGCTGCACTTTAACGACAACGGATTCGCCTGTATGAAGCGTTGCATAATGGACTTGGGCAATTGAAGCCGCTGCGAAAGGATCTGGTTCAAAGTTGGCAAAGACCTGGTCAAGGGGCTGATTGAGTTCGTTTTCAACAATTGCGCGGGCATCCGAGACGGAAAAGGGGGAAGCCTGACTACGTAGCTTCTTGAGTTCCTCGATCCACCCAAGGGCTTCTTCCTGACCGACCACCTCAGAAATCAAATCAGAACGTGTGCTCAAAAGCTGGCCGAGTTTGATAAACGTGGGGCCCAACTCCTCAAAAGCCAGCCGCAAACGCTCGGGGCCAGATAGGATAGCGATGGGTTCAGCGTCATCAAAACGTCGAAGCCTAAAAAAGCGCCGCCAGCCAAGGTTCATTTGGGCAATAATATGTCCAAACCCATGTTTGGCGAAAACCTTGGTAATCTGACGCAGTCGTTTGAGAGTACGATTCAGGGTAAGAATCAACATTACCAGTCGTCTCTAGCTGGTAGAGGTTTGCTAAATAACCCCCATAGATTTCTGAAACTTCTCTTTGGGCGATATACCAACGGCTCTGGAAAAGAAACGCTACGATTTTCGATCACGGCTCTCGGACGGTCTTCAACGAGACACGATGCCTCTTCCAGTCCAACGATTTCCGACAACGCTTCAAAGCCTTCCCCAAGGGACATTGAGTTTGGGGAGTGCATATCGGATGCAACGATGTGTACCATTTGATGCGCCAACAAGATCTCGGTGGTTTGTTGAATGCGATTACCGTATCGCCCAAATATACTACCGATGTTGACCTGCATCAGACAACCAATTTCAATGTATTTGAGAGCTAAGTTGGGGTTAATTATAATATCGGCATAGCGTTCAATATGAGCAAGGATTGGGGTAATTCCCTGTACCTGTATGTCAAAGATCATGCGCGCCGCATATTCAGGAATCTCCTGCATAGGGAACTCAATTAGAAGATATTTTCCACTGTCATTGATCGTTAGCTTGCCGAGCTCTTTCTCATAATCGTAGATCTCGGGACTGAGGTAGGATTCCCGGCCCGAAATAATTTCAATCGGCAATTGACGCTGTTTAACTTCCTCTCGCAACTCCATTAATAGCTCATCCCGGTATGTGGTTGGTGCCATGTAAATCCCCGGATAGAGATGAGGCGTTGCAACGATGGCATCAACTCCAGACGCAATGCTGTTTTCCAGCATTTCAATTGAGTCTTCCATAGACTCTGATCCATCATCGATATGAGGAAGAATGTGGGAATGAATATCAACCATTTTGAACCCTCGCCAGCCTGAAAAGCAATTCTATCATAGCTTTTTTATGATAGCATTCAGAAAATTTGATGTCAAGGGTAACTGTTAAAAATACCGGATCATGTCAAAAGCAAATTGCCTGATATCGAGCGGGTGTAGGCTTTGCGCGTTTAATCTGGAGTTAGCCGTGCGCGAATTCCTAACCTCCACCCGCTTGAAACTCGATAGTGTCTTGCTGTGCAAGCGAGTTGCAAAACCACAGCCGAGAAATGCGAGGTTTAGTAACCTATTTTTTTTCACCCAAATGTTCCCCAATAATGACGAGATCGAACACATCGACCGTACCATCGTCGTTTATATCGCCGCTTAAATCTGCCCCGCTTTGTCCAAATTGAGAGGCAACATCAACGAGATCGAGAATGTCAATCTCGCCATCCGAATTGGTGTCCCATGGATTCGTCTCCAAATCCTTCGCCGTGCCCTCAACGAGAGTGACCGTTTGTTTGGCGGTCTGTCCGAGAAAGCGTTCAACCAATCCTGAAGGCCATCTCACCTCAATGTCAACTCGCTGTCGATCCCCTAATCCAAATGTCAACCACGGGCTCTCCATTGACATCACGCTCGATCCGGCGCGCACCTCTTGCATCTGTACGAAATCGTCTGCCATGACTTTTACACGAGCCCCGACGCCGTCACGGTTGCTTTGCGTACCAACGGTTTTGACGGTAATCCAGCTATTGGTATTGCCAACATTTTGGAGCAGCACAGGCTTCCCCAGTTCCAGAACTGTGCTGGTCACAATCACCAGATCTGGGAAACCATTGTTGTCAAAATCCGCCACCGAGACACCGGAAGTGTATTGACTCTCAAGACCAAAACTCTTTGTCATAGAGAAGGTCCCATTCCCATTGTTCATGAATAAGCGCCCCGGACAGCCACGTCCTGGACCGATGATGTGGAGCGGATAAGCTGGAGAACTTCCCGCAAAAAAAAGGTCCAAATATCCATCATTGTCAAAATCAGCGAAGCTGGCTCCCCAGCCAAACTCCCAATTCACAAGACCTGCTTTTATGCCCGTGTGTGTGTACGTGCCGTTGCCGTTGTTTTGATAGAGCGCATGTGGCCAAAGCCCGCCCACCGAGTTGCCAAGATTTGTAGAAAAAAGATCCAAATCACCATCATTGTCGTAATCACCGTGAGTAATCGCCATCCAGAATCCTTCTCGAGACAATCCTGCCTGTGTTGTAACATTCGTAAAGGTGAGGTCTCCATTGTTTCGAAAGAGTTCGATCGGTTCAGCATTGCAGTTTGCAACAAACAGGTCTGTCCAACCATCATCGTTGTAATCACTGCAACCAACAGCGCATCCTCTGAAAGGGCTGTCTACACCGGACGATTTACTGATGTCCGTGAATGTCAGATCGCCATTATTCAGAAACAGCTTGTTATTGTAAAGCCTTCTAATTTTGGATTTATCCGTGAAGGTTACGAAAACATCGAGGAAGCCGTCATTGTTGATGTCCACGAATGCAGCACTCATGGGAACTCCCGCAGTGAAAACGCCAGCCTGCGATGTAATATCAGAAAAGGTGCCATCTCCGTTATTGTGATAAAGTTGAGTTGCGCTTTGGGTAATCCCAAACACACCTCCCATGGCAGTCATAAAAAGGTCTACCCACCCATCATTATCAATATCCCCCGCGACAACACCGTGGTTGCCGAGACCATTGGTGACACCCGCCTCCTTAGCAACATCGGTGAAAGTACCATCGCCGTTGTTGCGAAAAAGCCCGTTTGGATTTCCCATCCCGTTGGGGATAAAAAGGTCCAAATATCCATCATTGTTGTAGTCGAACCAGGCTGCCCCCGCTGCTCCGCCGTTTGTGCGAGCAAAATCGATGCGGTTGGAGACATCGACGAAGAGATCTGACTTCGTTTGAGAGAATAGGAATTGAGGCATTAAAAAAGATAGGGTTGTAATCAACGACAGTATGATGACCTTGTTCCATTTCATAGAATCACTCCTTCAATTTACTAATCCGTGTGGTCTTTGAAAAAACGTATTGGCCGCACTACATCACCTATATTTCGTAATATGAACTAACTGTGCATCATGCGGATCGGGCAAGGGCTGTTTAGAGCGCCATTCGTCGAAAAAGCTCACTTGGTGAACACAACTGACAGTACCTTGTTGGATTGCCCCTTGATAAGGTTCTTCTGAAACAGTGCGTGGTTCCAGTAATGTATAAGTGATTTGGACAGTTTGCCGATCTTATTATATGCAGCGAGCTGCTTTTCACTCAATGGAGTGAGGATGCCATTCCCATCATGCAGCAAACCAACAGAGTTCGAGAAGCCGTAATGAATTGCCCTCTCGGAAACGGTAATCGCGTCTAGTGCCCGTTCATCGCTGATTCCTAATACGGAGTTGATATTGACCCTAAATTCAGCATAATCTGCCAACAGTTTCAGTTTTCGATCTAGAACCTTCAGGCTTTTGTAAGATACTTCATCTGGCTTGATATTATCGATGCTAATCTGTAGCGACTGTAATCCTGCCTCATTCAGTTTCTTGATTCGTTCTTCAGTCAACAAGTAACCGTTGGTGATTAGCGTTACAAGAATACCGTGATGACGAATCTCACTAATGATCTCTGCTAAGTCGGGATGTAGAAGTGGTTCACCACCCGTACAGGTTATCATTGCTGTCTTGAGATTCGCCACGCCTCTTCATCGCGTCAAGCGGCACGGGCGGGGAAACCTTGTCGTACTCGTTCTGGTTGCCACAGCCCTCCATCGATTCCGAGATCTGTGAACGACAGCTTGACATTTTCACTAACCGTTTTGAATTTGAATGCAAAGCGATCCAAAGGGTGTTCCATTGTCTTGGATTTATCCCAAGGCTTACCCAGAAGTCCAAGCGTAAAAAGAGATTTGAGCAACTTGGGTACATCAAAGGAATGTTCATGTCCTGTTGCCGCATTATGAGAATGGGTACTTGCACTCCCTAGGGTTGCACCAAAATCAAGCAGGTAGTGCTTCACGTAACTCGTTTCTTATACTACAATAGATACATAATGAAGCGATATAATGTATACTTGTCACTTACCTTTCGCTTATTTTTCAATCCATTTCTTAAATTCGTTTCTCGTGAGTGGTGAGTAGTGAGTGGTCAAAAACGGCCCCTCCCCTAATACGAATTTGGTTGCATAAAAAAGGAAATTCAGGCAGACTTCTGCAACTATGGCAGAACTCACAATACACACCGAACGTATAGACGATATCCCTCTGCTGTTGCAGCAGCAGGAAAAGATGGGAATTGCAGAAGTTATCGACGCAGTAATTGAGCCGCATGGTAACCGACAAGGATTGAGCGTGGGAGAGTTGACCACGTCTTGGATTTCTTACATTCTGTCCGAAGTGGACCACCGCATGGTTGAGGTGGAACCCTGGGCAGAACAACATATCGAGACCTTGTCGGCAGGGCTTGGAAAACCGGTCAGCGTCAAAGACTTCACCGATGACCTGCATTTTTTCTCCGATGATGATGTCTGGGAGGAGGTGGAAACCCAACTGAGTCAGCAGTTGATAAGGGTGTATAATCTCAACCTGGAACCGATACGCCTTGATAGTACGACCGCATCAGTGTATCATGAAATCTCCTTTTCCGTCACGGACACAGTAAGGACCATCGCCCGGATCTGCCACAATTGAAGGGTGTCATCGATGAACGTAACCGTATACCGAATCGCCTTGCCAGTAACACGGAAGGGCAGCCTGACAACAGTGTAAGGCCAAGCCACAATTCGTTGGGCAGTGTTTTTCTTGGGCATTTGCTGCCTTCTGAGTCGTAAGCCATCTTCGTCTGACATCTGGGCATAGGAAAGTGAAGCTGCAAACGTACAACAGGTCAATGTATACAATAAGGATAATCTCCCTATTGCAATCCAGCGGATCAATTTCGGTCTATGTAACAAAGAAATACCTCCTTGATGAAATTTATGGGGTTGCCAATTGTTCAAAAGGTATCCCAGCATACCTGACTGTTGCAACCGTCCAATTCAACTCTCTCCGAATCTTCAAAGCTGCTGCCGATAGTTCGTCAACACATCCTAATTCCCTGATTTCCGTTCTCCGGATTTTTTCGCTTTAACGCTATACATAGGCCAAGCGAAATAGAAATCATTATCATCTCTGCGAACAGCGTAAATTTCTTCCTCTTCCTGGGTGAGTTCATCAAAAGCGGTACGGAGCTCTTCGATCAATTCTGTCGGATTTCCTGCCCGCTCTGACCACCACGAGAATTGAATCTCGGCATTTCGTGTGTCCGATTCCCTTACAATTTTGAATCCCGTTTGTGAAATCATCTCGCGCCATTGGGAGGGTGGATAGCCCCACACATGAGAGGGGTCCCGCAGTTTTTCCACGCGATTCTGCCATTCGATCAACCGCCTTGATTCAGGGCAAGTAGAATCAACCATGCAGAACAACCCATTTGGACGCAATACCCGGTGGGTTTCTGTCAGAAATCGAGGGACATCCTGAAAGTGGTGAGGAGCAATACGACATGTAACCAGATCAAACGACTCAGATTCAAACGGCAAGGACTCAGCTGTGGCGACTTGGAAATCGATATTTTGTAACCCACGCTCCTGCGCAAGCTCACCTGCTTTGTCTAGCATCGCAGGTGTCAAATCGGTTGCAGTGACGTGATGGACCAAAGGGGCAATCGCAAACGCCATGAACCCAGTTCCTGTTGCAATATCCAACACCTTTTCGGTGCCCTTCGGTTCCGCGAAATCCACAATAATTCCCAGTGTATCTCCTTCGCCGTGGACGGTGCTTCTGGCATAAAACTCGGCGTGCCGACTAAACTGTTCACGAACAGCATGGTGAATTTGGCTCATTATTCTCCTCGTGAGATTGTAAATGATTGCAAAAGTATATCAGATCTTTGCAAGATTGTCACTCGTTTTTACATATCTACTAGGGGCATTTAATTTGGGAGATCGAGAGGCGAATAAAGAGTAGGGGCTGACAATACGACGAATCCTCATTCCCAAAATTCTAGTTTGCCATCAAAAACCTTCCGAAGGTTAACGGACATATAGGTTTTCCTTTCCGAGAGTCGATGAAAACTACATTTCTGAAAAACTGAAAATGGCTGTACTTTCGACACTTGAAAGGAAATACGACTCAGTTATAATGCGAGTTCCAGAAAACTACACTTTTAAACCATTGTCCTTGGGCTTAGGCCACATAAGGCTTTCTAGAAATATAAAAAATTTCCGTTAAGTTAAATAGCTCTATTTTCACATAAAATTCCTTGACAAAATATGAAGCAAGCATGTATAATTCACCTCTGCCTTTGCTGGCGTGGCTCAATGGCAGAGCAGGTGATTTGTAATCACCAGGTTGGAGGTTCGATTCCTCTCGCCAGCTCCATAAATCTGGGGGTGTACTCAAGTGGTCAACGAGGGCAGACTGTAAATCTGCTGGCAATGCCTGCGGTGGTTCGAGTCCATCCGCCCCCATTCCCTATTCTTTGAGAATGAGACGCGGGAGTAGCTCAGTTGGTAGAGCATTGGCTTTCCAAGCCAATCGTCGCGGGTTCAAGTCCCGTCTCCCGCTTAGTAGGTTTCCTATTTGCCGACGTAGCTCAGCAGGTAGAGTACGTCCTTGGTAAGGACGAGGTCACCGGTTCAAGCCCGGTCGTCGGCTCCACTTTATTATTCCCTTCCTCTTTATTGAGATACTTGTTATGCCAAGAGATATTGTGACGTTAGCCTGTGATGATTGTAAGCAGCGGAATTATGTGACGACAAGAAACAAGAGGACCCAGCAAAATCGCTATGAATTCAAGAAATATTGTCGTTTTTGCCGTAAGCATACGCCACACAAGGAAATTCGATAGAATCTCAGCGAGATTCTTCTTAAAAAATTAGAACAATTCTTTATCTTGCAGGCCAGTAGCTCAACTGGCTAGAGCATCGGTCTCCAAAACCGAGGGTTGGGGGTTCAAGTCCTCTCTGGCCTGTCTTTTTGCTTTATGATAAACCGTATTAAAAAGTACATCAGAGATATTCAGCTTGAATGGCAGAAAGTTTCTAAGCCGGATTGGAAATCTGTCCAAGGCAATACCCTTGTGGTAATTGTAGCGTGTCTAATCTTGGGCGTTTTTCTGTGGCTTGTTGATGGGACGGCTGACTTTCCAAAGTGGTTTTCGCCGTTCGGCCTAATTTTGCTGGTTGTCGTTATCCCACTTTGTGTCTACTTCATCACAAGAAATAATACGCCTCAATGGAAGATTGCAACCTTGGTTTCGTTCTCTCCATTAGCAATAGTGCTGATCTTACATTTCGTCTTCGATTACTCCCCTCATGGCTTCGGAATGGTTTTACTTCGCAGTTTGTTCCTTCGTTAACTTATGGAACTCAGTGAAGTGTTGTCCTACCCTCAGCTAACGTTGTCAATCCATTATTAAATTCAGTAAATTAGGGAAGCTTATGGCTGGCTATTGGTATATTATCCATATCTACTCCGGGCATGAAAAGAAAGTCAAAGAGAACCTAGAACATCGTGTGCGGGCGATAGAATTACAAGATGAAATTTTGCAAGTTACTATTCCGATGAAGGAAGTGGCCGAAGTTAAAGACGGCAAAAAACGGGTATTTGAACGTCCTTCCTACCCGGGATATATCCTTGTTCAGACCACACATGAACTAAGCGCAGAGGCGGAAAACGAACCTTCTCGGAAAAGCTGGTATATCATTCGGGAAACACCGGGAGTGATGGGGTTTTTAGGGGCGTCAGGTTCAACCCCCACGCCAATTAGTGAAGCTGAAGTCCAAAATATCCTAGACCTATCAGCTTCTACAGAGCAACAGAAGCCAATTCAGACTGTAGAGTATGTTGTTGGAGATACGGTTAAAGTGATTGAGGGACCGTTTAAGGGATTTCCCGCTGAAGTCAAGGAAGTCGATGAGGAACATGGGCGATTACATCTCATGATTTCGATTTTCGGCAGGCCAACGCCGATTGAGATTGAATTTCTTGAGGTCGAAAGGATTTAGTCCTAAAGAAGTATGTGTAGTGCTCGATTTGTTCTGTTTGGGCAACGATATACAAATTCAAACGTGCAAGAAGCTTAAACAGGAAACAGGCTTATTTTCCGGAGAGATATAAATGGCAAAGAAAGTTATTGGGGAAGTCAAACTTCAACTTGTATCCGGGCAGGCGACACCAAACCCTCCAGTTGGTCCAAGCCTCGCCCCATACATGATTAACATTCCAGAATTTATTAAATCTTTTAACGCGCAAACCCAAAATCAGACGGGATTAATCGTTACGACCGTGATCGCCTGCTACGCAGACCGTTCTTTTTCATTTCAGGTTAAATCACCGCCAGCGGCGGTTCTATTGAAGCAGGCAGCAAAGATTGCTAAGGGATCTGGTGAACCGAACCGGAATAAAGTTGCCTCTGTGACACAGGACCAAGTTAGAGAGATTGCACAAACTAAGTTGTCAGATCTAAATACAACAAACATTGAATCGGCAATGAGAATGATTGAAGGTACCGCGCGGAGTATGGGAATTACAATCAGTTAATCATCAAAAGGGAGCATGATGAAAAAAAAGGGAAAAAGATACCGTGAAATCGCAAAGCTAGTTGATCGCTCTAAGCTTTATAGTTTGAGCGAAGCGGCACCGTTGCTCAAACAAACAGCAAAATCCAAATTTGATGAAACTATTGATTTGGCTGCACGTCTTGGAGTAGACGCGCGGCATGCAGATCAGAATATCCGTGGCACGGTTGCATTGCCTCATGGCACTGGGAAAAGTATGCGGGTTGTTGTCTTTGCCCAAGGCGAGAAAGCACATGAGGCGGAAGAAGCTGGAGCTGATGCCGTCGGTGTAGATGATTTGGTCGATAAGATTGTCGGCGGATGGCTTGATTTCGATGCAACAGTCGCAACACCTGATTTAATGCGAACAATTATGCCAAAGTTGGGGCGTATTTTGGGACCAAGAGGGTTAATGCCAAACGCCAAAGCTGGTACTGTTACAATGGATGTCGCAGCAATTATTCGCAATATCAAAGCGGGACAAATCGAATATCGAGTTGAAAGAGAGTCAGGAATTGTTCATGTTCCTATCGGCAAAGTTTCATTCGATCCAGCCCAGATTACGGAAAATGTTGAGGCGATAATGTCCGCTTTGGTACGGGCAAAACCTTCATCGGTAAAGGGAAGGTATTTGAGAAGCATTGCAATCTCATCAACGATGGGGCCAGGAATTCGACTAGATCCGCAACAATTTAGCTGAAATTTAATTTCTTTGAACGCAGTCGTAGACAGTAGGTGCAATTTGCTTAAATGAGAATTCAGCCTACCGAGGCTTGTATCAGGATGTCGTGGTTCATTTATATAGGGTAATGATTTTTCGCTTCATTTAAGATGGCAACAACTTGCCATTCGGAGTGAAACCAAGAACCTACATGAGTTAATGAATCACCGAGGCATTAGGTATTAGATTATTTGGTAATCCAAGATCGCATCTTGGGCTTTAAGCATAGAATACCTTTTGTCGATTTATGAAACCAAGCCTCCAATTAACTGGAGGTTTTTTTTTGCTATTTCGATGGCACTGTGGAAGATTGAGGTGAGAGATGCCTAGCCAAGAAAATATTCAACAAGTTGAACAGATTCGAGAACGTCTTCAAAACTCGGATGTTGCTATTCTAGCAGCTTATCAAGGACTCACTGTCGCTGAAGTGGGCGAGTTACGAGAGCAGCTTCGCGCAGCTGATGTTCAGTACACAGTATTTAAGAATACGCTTATAAATGTTGCCGCGCAAGAGTTAGAAATCGAAGGTTTGGATTCTTATCTCCGAGGGACAACTGCCATAGCGACAAGTGACAATCCTGCAACTTCTGCCAAAATCTTAATGGATTTCAGCAAAGAACATGAACATTTGCAGATTAAGAGTGGAATCTTAGGAAAGCGGGTTATCGATGCCGCTGGAGTTGAAGCGCTTGTTGATATGCCATCGAAGCAGGAGTTAATTGCTCGTGCGATCAATGGTATAAAAGCACCACTCTCTGGTCTCGTTAATGTTTTGCATCAAGGTTCACCATTGACAGGGTTGGTCAATGTTTTGAGTGGTACGATTCGGCAAGTGACGACTGTATTACAGGCGATTGCCGATCAAAAAAAGGAAGCCGAATCGGCTTAATTTCATTCTAATTAAAGAAAGGAATAGAACATGGCTGAAGTTGAAAAACTGATTGAAGAAATCAGTAATATGACAGTCCTTGAGCTTTCCGAGTTGGTGAAAGCACTAGAGGACAAGTTTGGCGTGAGTGCCGCAGCGGCACCAGCGATGATCCCCGGTATGATTCCAGGAATGGCCCCAACGACAGGCGCAGCTGAAGAAGCCGCTCCGGAAGAGGAAAAAACCGAGTTCGATGTACAATTGAAAGAGATTGGGGCAAAGAAGATTCCCGTGATTAAAGAAGTACGCGCCATCACAGGGTTGGGCTTGAAAGAAGCAAAAGATAAAGTTGAGTCTGCTCCAACTGTCATCAAAGAAGCCGTTAGCCAAGAAGAAGCTGACAAGCTTAAAGAGCAGTTAGAGGCTGTTGGCGCAACGGTAGAAATCCTCTAAATGTACTTTAAAGTTACCCGAAACCCATTGTGGTCGATCGACTACGATGGGTTTTTCTTTTTCTATTGAAGGTTATTTATATGGTTCATGTGTTCTATCTCGTATTCAGCCAACTAGCAATTGGTGGTTTTGCCCTACTTCTTCTTGTGCCAAAGGGCTTGGTGGGGCGTGGCTTCTATCGCCTGATGGGTGGAATTTATCTGCTTTCCATCACACTAACTCGACTGGCTCATCTACCAATCAATGGTCATGCAATTAATTTCAGAAATTTCTTCTTTGCGTGGAGTGGACAGGATTCCATCTTTACTCTACTCTCTTTTCTGTTGATTTTAGGCTACATGGTGAGTTTATGGCTTAAATCGCATATTGTTCATCGATACTTACTCTTTGCCGGAGCCGCTTTGGGCGCAATAGGAATTGTGTATAGTGCTCAACCTTACTTAGGACGCATTAATCTTCCGGCGGAACAGTTCTTGTTGCCCTTCCAATTTCTGGTTTCAGCGGTTCTGCTCGGAGCGGTAAACAGCGGCATGTGGTTTGGACATTGGTATCTTATTACGCCTCGGTTGCCCATCATTTACCTGAAACGATTTAACCAGATTTTTCTCTTTTCCCTCCTTCTTTCGATTCTTCTATTTGCCTTGAACCTCTTTTTTAGATCACAAGCCACCGATGCTGTGCCTTTAAATATCTTCTATTGGATTGTATTGGGAATGCGTCTTGTGATTGGGTTTGGCGGTTCTTTGCTCATGTATTTCGTTATATGGGACTGTTTGCGAGATAAATCTATAGAACGTGACGCCGTTGGGGCAACACGCGCAGCGACAGGGTTTCTTTACATTGCAATGATAAGTGTGTTTATGGGAGAGTTTTCTGGTCGCTTGCTGCTTTTGGAAGTGGGTTTCATCTTGTAGGACACTTTCACTCCCGCAGTCGGTATATTCCAATCTCCGGATGCAGCAATGCCCGCATAGGAAACGGTGCGCCGCGATCTGAGATGGGTAAGCCTAGAAAACTAGGACGTCTCCGAAATGTCTTCACCAGTTCGTATGGGCTATCGGCTCTAAAAATCCGCTCGTAGAATTCTACTAATGATTCCAGATCGGGTTCTTCTTCCAGTGGATGCCAGTCGATTGCGGAATAGCTCGCCGGGTTTTCTGCATATTTCATGAAGACCTCTGCATTTGGCATCAGAACAAGCACCCACGTTGCGCGTTCATCAGTGTAGTCTCGATCTAACTCTGGTAAGAGCCAATCAAACAGAATGTCGGGTTCACGCTCAATTTCCTCCTCTGGCGGGATGTTTGCTTCGATCCATTCGGTGGCTTCAATCATTGTCGGGGGCGTTGCCATAATCTTAGCAAATGACGCCGTGTAGGCCAACGAATAGGTGAGAACAGCACAGACAACGGCAATCACAACGCTTTTTCCCCACTTCAGTTTATGGCTACTACCACGCATAATGAACGGAGATAGAATATCCCAAATCTTTCTTGCACTTGCCGCAGCACATATCGTCAGTGCCGGATAGATGGGTAACAGATGACGAACAAACTTCAGCTTGTGTGAACCAACAAATAGCAGATAGGGCAATACAAACGCAAGAAGGATTTTATCACCGTGCTTCCGGTCAGCGATTGCGACGCAAAGACCGACAATTGACAGAAGTGCCAAAGGGACTCCCATGCCCCACCGAAGAAGTGTCCACAGATATGTCAATCGATTTAACCAGTTGATTTCCTCGGTTGCGAACAACCCAAAGTGCCCTTTGCGGTAATGCGAGGCTTCATAGAAGAACGCATCAAAAAACCTATTCCATTCCGGCGAAAAGAGATCAATCAACCAATAAGGACAGATTGCTGTAAATGAGACCGCCGCGACCCCGATTACGATTGCTAATTTCAGAGCACAGAAATCCTGTTTGCGCAGAGATGCTCCCACAGACAACCCGGCGAAAGCAGTTGTAAACTTCACCGCAAAGCTCATTCCCGCGACACCACCGAGCCAAACGGCTCGTCGAAATGAGACCGATCGGTCTTTTGCACAAAGCCAGAGTAACAGCGTCACGCAAAATGTGGCAGGAATATCGACGAGTGCAAAACGCGATTCGTTCGTGGCATGCAGCATTGTCACAGCGAGGAAGGCTGCCGCGATTCGCCCGACAGAACGGCTGTAGAATCGGATGCCGATCTGGTACGTCAGCCAGATTGTCACCGTTGACAGCAGGACATTTATGAATCTCGCCAGCCAAATGATGTGCGAAATCGTGAGATTCAACCCGACGATTTCTAGGCTTTTCCCAAGCACAGCAATGAGGTAGAACCACGCTGTCCCAGGCCAATTGTAAATCTCCGGAGGGGCTTTGAGGTGGATGAGGTTGAGAATATCCTGTGCAATGAGTGGTTCGCGGGGGTCGGGATAGTCGGGTAGGCCGACGCCGATTCCGATCATGCGGAGTGTGAAACCGACTATGAGCGTAGAAATAAGAAAGAAATCAATTTGGGAAGGGCGGATCATTCTAATAGAGGCGGTGAAGAATCTCGACGGCATCTGTTGTTGTCTTTTTTTCACTTATTTTCAATTCTGTTTCAAAATGGGGATTCCGTAATCAATTTGAAGTTGTTCTCCGTGATCTGGGTATACCCTTTCCGAAGTGCAATTGCCCAATATGCCGTGTTTTGTACAAATGACAGCTTTTCAATCAATGGCTCGATTGGAACGTCCATATCCGTGACTATAGCACGTTAAGTTTCGTTTCCAGATCTTCTACCGCTTTTATTGTGTCGTCGATCTCTTTTTTGACGGTGGTAA